>JBKCLM010000140.1:0-11778 GCA_046300655.1 Chloroflexota bacterium
TTGCGCTGTGCCACCGCATCTGACCATCACCGCACATCGCTCCTTTTCGTTCGCGCAGCTGCGCAGGGACACGGAGGGTTTTATAATTGTTTTCATTTGGCTCGAGGATGCACCGCACACATCACCACACCCTTTTTCGAGCCCGTCGACATACTAAGGCTACCCGAATGGAGACGCCAACATTTGCAGTGTAGTTTTTACAAAAAAGCCACACCAGCACGTAAAAAAAGGTACAATACGACAATAGCACAATTGTTCACCTGTGGTAGATAGGCGTGACATGGCACGAGACAGTATCGTGATTCGCGGCGCGCGCGAGCACAACCTCAAAGGCGTCGATCTGACGATTCCGCGCGATAAATTGGTGGTTTTGACGGGTGTCTCGGGATCGGGCAAGTCGTCGTTGGCGTTTGATACGTTGTACGCTGAAGGTCAACGCCGTTATGTAGAGTCGTTATCGGCATATGCACGGCAGTTCTTGGGGCAGCTCGAGAAACCCAAGGTGGACTTTATTGGCGGTTTGTCGCCGGCGATTGCAATTGAGCAGAAGAGTGCCAGCAAAAATCCGCGTTCGACCGTTGGCACTGTCACCGAGATATATGACTACATGCGCTTGTTGTACGGGCGCGTTGGCACGCAGCATTGTCATGTCTGTGGCCAGCCAGTGGCATCCCAAAGCGCCGAGCAGATGACAGATCGCGTGCTTGATTTGCCGACGGGCACACGGTTTATGGTGCTCGCACCGCTCGTCTCACGGCGCAAAGGTGAATACAAAGAGGTCTTTAATGATGCACGGGCAGAGGGGTTCACTCGTGTGCGCGTCAACGGCGAGATTGTGGACCTCAGTAGCGAAATCAAGCTTAACAAAAAAATCAAACATTCGATTGAGGTCGTAGTTGACCGGTTAGCGGTGCCTGCCCAAGACCAAGAAAACGACAGTAGTGCGAGTGGTGTTGGCAAGGCAGGAGCAGGCACGCAAAGCGCCTGGAACGCCTATGTGACACGCTTGACCGATGCGGTTGAGTTGGCGGTGCGCACCGGTGAGGGCGTGTGTATTATCTCGATTGTTGACCGCCCCAAAAGTGACGAAGAGTCGGCCGATCAGGTCAATGAATGGATAATGAGTGAAGAGAACACGTGTACCACGTGTGGTATATCGTTTGGCGAACTGACGCCACAGCAGTTCTCGTTTAATTCACCACAAGGAGCATGCCCAGATTGTACCGGGCTTGGCACGCGACTCGAGGTCGATCAGGCGTTGTTGGTTCCCAATGATGCGTTATCGCTCCACGATGGGGCAATCCCGTATTGGGGTGAATTGCGCAAAAAGAAAGATGGGTGGGGATATAAATCACTGGCAGTCATTGCGTCACACTTTGATATTGACCTCGATACGCCATGGCGCGAATTGAGCGAGAAGGCGCGCGACGTGATACTCAATGGCAGCGGCAAAGAGCGCATCAAGTTTGCTTGGGCCAACGAGGAGAGCGGGTCGCGCGGCGAGTTCTTGCGCACGTGGGAGGGACTGGTTAGCGAGATAAATCGGCGCTACCACCAGACGGGCAGCGACATGACGCGTGAGTTTTATGCGTCGTTCATGAGCGAACAGCCGTGTCCTACATGTCATGGGGCACGCTTACGCGCCGAAAGTCGAGCGGTGCGCGTCGGCGATTGGTCGATAAGCGATGTGTGTGCCATGAACATAAGCGACGCGCACAAGTGGGCTATTGCGTTGGCTGGTGACACTCAAGAAATCGTACGCAAACGCAGTGTGACGCCACTGACTGGCAATGCGTTGACGATTGCTGATGACATCCTCAAAGAAATCCGCGATCGACTAGGCTTTTTGTTGAATGTTGGCTTACACTATTTGACGCTGGAGCGCGCTGCGCCGAGTTTATCGGGTGGCGAGGCACAGCGTATCCGCTTGGCATCGCAAATTGGTTCAGGCCTGGTTGGAGTGATGTATATTCTCGACGAGCCAAGCATTGGCTTACACCAACGTGATAATCGCAAGTTGCTTAACACCCTGATCAAATTGCGCGATTTGGGCAACAGTGTGATTGTCGTTGAGCACGACCTTGAGACGATGCAGGCTGCCGACTTTTTGATTGACTTCGGACCAGGAGCCGGTGTCAAAGGTGGCACGGTGGTGGCAGCTGCGCACCCAGCTGAAGTTGCGAAGAACGAAAACTCGGTCACGGGTGCATATTTGTCGGGCAAGCTGACGATTGAGACGCCCAAAACGCGGCGCAGTGGCAATGGCAACTGGATCGAAATGACTGGCGCTACGATGAATAATTTGTGCGGGGTGGACATCAAGTTGCCACTCGGTGCATTTGTGGCGGTCACTGGTGTATCAGGGTCAGGGAAGTCGTCGGTAATTAACGGCACACTCTACCCGACGTTGGCCAATCGACTGAGCCGCGCACAGTTGAGCCCGGGGCCAATCACGTCAATTACAGGGCTTGAGCATCTTGACAAGGTGATTGATATCGATCAGCAGCCAATTGGGCGTACACCACGATCCAACCCGGCAACATACGTGAAGTTGTTCGATTTGATTCGCGAGTTGTTCGCCCAGACGCCCGAGGCCAAGGTGCGTGGGTATGAGGTGGGGCGGTTTTCGTTCAACACCAAGGGTGGGCGCTGCGAGGCGTGTGAGGGCGCCGGCGTACAGATGATTGACATGCAGTTCTTGGCCGATGTGGCGGTGCGCTGTGATGTCTGTAAGGGCAAGCGCTACAACCGTGAGACGTTGGCGGTCAAGTATCGAGGCAAGACGATTGCCGACGTCCTCGAAATGGACGTACAGACAGCAATGGAGTTCTTTGCTCACATCCCACGCGTGACACGCATCTTGACCACTTTGCACGACGTCGGTTTGGACTATATTGCCTTGGGGCAACAGGCGACGACGCTGTCTGGCGGCGAGGCACAGCGCATCAAATTGTCACGCGAGCTCGCGCGTATGGACACTGGCCGCACGATTTATATCCTTGATGAGCCAACGACGGGCTTGCATTTTGCGGATGTCCAGCGCTTACTGACGGTACTCCATCGCTTGGTGGATGCGGGCAATACGGTGTTGGTCATTGAGCATAATTTGGACGTAATTAAAACCGCCGACTGGATTATCGACATGGGGCCAGAGGGCGGTAGCGGAGGCGGCACCGTAGTCGGCATTGGCACACCTGAGGAGATTGCCGAGATTGAAGCATCCCACACTGGATACTTTCTCAAAGAGATATTCGCTGGCAAACAGTGGTAATCTCAATAGTCCCCTGCAGATATATCTGCAGGGGACTATTGTATCTGTGCTAGGTTAGGGTACAATAGCGGCATCAGGGTATTCCACGGATAAAGGAAACGCACGTGTCGGACCGGTTCAAAATTGGCTTGGCGTTGTTGGCGACGTACACGATTTGGGGATCAACGTATTTGGGGATGAAATTCGCTCGCGAGAGTTTCCCACCGCTTACTATGGCCAGCATGCGCTTTGCGATTGCCGGTTTAGGGATGATGTTGTTTATGCGCTGGCGCGGTGGTGAATGGCCAACATGGCGACAACTACTTGGTGGACTCGGCATCGGCGTGATTTTGCTAGGCCTTGGTAACGGCGGTGTCGTGTTGGGACTCGGCTACATCTCAACAAGTTTGACGGCGTTGATTTTGGCCAGCTCACCCATTTGGGCGGCGATTTTTGCCGGATTCTGGGGCTCATGGCCGACACGCCGCGAGGTCGTTGGGTTGATTGTAGGATTTGCCGGGGCTGGAGTACTGTCGTTTGACGGCAATGTACAGGCGGCTCCATTTGGTTTCATTATGTTAATTATGGCGGCCATGGGATGGGCGTTTGGCACCGTGCTCATTCCACGCGTCCATCAAGCCGAGAGCTTCATGGGAAGTGGCGTACAAATGCTTGGTGCGAGCATCTCGTTGGCTATTGCGGCAGCACTCTCTGGCGAGCAGTTTACCCAAATGCCAAGTACGACATCGATGATTGCGTTTGCCTACTTGGTCATCTTCGGGTCGTTCATTGGATTCACGGCATATGCGTATTTAATCCCGCGGGTGCGACCATCGTTGGCAATTAGCTCGGCCTATGTGAATCCGATGGTGGCGATTTTTCTGGGATTCATGATTGCTGGTGAGACAATCAGTTCGACGATGCTCATCGCCATCCCGTTAATTATCGGTGGTGTGTTATTAATGTCAATGGCCAAAGCCAAAGCCAAGGAAACCGAAACATCGGCGTAACGATGATGTACCAGGTTTAGTCGCAGCCCCCCGTAGAGTCGCCCCAGGCGGCGGCGCTACCGGGGGGATTATTATTTACCCCGTTGGACAATCCCGTCGGCGACCCGATACGAATTGGCCATAATGGTCAAGACCGGATTAAACCCGCCGTTGGTAACGTGTAGCGACCCATCAGCAACATACAGATTACTGATACCGTGAATCTGACCATGGCGATTGGTGACCGAGCACGCCGGATCGTCGCCCATGCGACAAGTACCGGCTTGGTGCTGACCGGCGCTCAACCAAGGTGTCGGCGGCTTGCCCCAGATGCGCTCGACGCCGGCCGCCTGCAACCACTCCTTGGCACGCTCAAACATGAACGTCGCCGTGCGAATCGACTCAGAGTGTACCTGCCCTGACAAGCGCGCCACGGGCAAGCCGTAGCGATCGCGCACAGTGGCATCGAGCGTCACGCGCGACTCGGGGTTGGGGATGTCTTGGATGGGGCCGGTGATATCGATGAAGCGCGGATAGGCGTGCCGCATGAATTCTTTGGCGGCCATGCCCCAACGCGGCACCTCGGGCGGCATGAAGCGCTTCCAGAAAATAATCGGCAACGTGATGAACTCATCGGCCAACATGCCACCGCCGATGATGTCGGGATTACCGTGATTAAACTGGGTGGTGCAGATGCTCACGCCTGGCCCTTGGGCATCGTAGATTGGCTCTGGGGCGAGCCCAATAGCGCGTGGATAGACGTGACCTTGCAAGTTACGCCCGAGTTGATCCGAATGGTTGCCGAGGCCGTTCGGATGGTCGCTTGTGGCCGAATTGAAGAGGAGTCGAGGTGTCTCAACCGCGTTACTCGAGATAATGACAGTCGCCGCCGTGGCTGTGTGACGCTGACCATCGACAGTCTCATATGTGACGCCGGCAGCAGTGCGCGCATCGTGCATGTTGACACGCAAGACCATGGCCTCAGTGACAAGGGTGCAGTTACCCGTCGCCAGCGCACGCGGAATCATGGTGTTATGCGTGCCGTTTTTGGCGTCAACATGACAGGCAAAGCCGACACACAAGGTACAGCCGGTACAGGCTGGACGATGCTGGTACGGCACCGAGTTAATCAGGAGCGGTGGTGTAAACGTGTGCCAGCCGAGGGTGTTGGCGGCGTGGTGGAGGTAACGACCACGAGCCGTTTTGGGCACGGGTGGCATGGCGTACGGGTTGGTGCGCGGCCACACTTGGGCAGCAAGCTCGCTATCGCCTGAGACGCCGACCTCGTACTCGACCTTTTCGTAATATGGCGCCAAATCGGCGTATGTGATGGGCCAGTCGGCGAGTGAGCTGCCTGTGGGCACGCCGTAGCGTGAGGCCATACGAAAGTCGTCGGGCAGAAAGCGCCACGCCTGGCCACCATACACCGGCGTACCGCCACCGACAGCCATGGCGTTGTTGTTGTAGCCACCCTCGTGGGGTTGGACAACCTGCTCGGTGCCGTCGGGCGCGACAAAGACGCGCGGGTTACCAGCACCGGGGCCGGTGTTTTGGCCGTATTGTGACAAACGATGATTGCGAAGGTGGTCGGTTTTTTCTTGGGCAAATGTATGGTGCTTGCCGCGCTCGAGTAACAACACCTTGGCGCCGGACTCGGCGAGCACAGCAGCTGCGACGCCACCACCGGCACCGGCGCCGACAATAATCACATCGTAGTTCATCGGCGTTCCTCGAATCCAATACCAATCCAAGCGACGCCGTTGGCGTTACCACCTTGACGCGGATCAGCATAAAAGCCCTCGGCGCAGTGCTCGGCCATCGTGGCGACAAAGGCACTCGGTGAGGTCAACCAGACGGCTTGGGTGTCGTTGCGTTCGAGTGCCTGGAGCAAATCAGTGGCCTGCGCCTGCGTGAGTTGGGCAAAGCCACAGTTGTGGCGTAGCTCGACCTCATGTTGGAGGGCGGTGAGGGCAGATTGGTATGTGGCAACAAAGCCGACGCCGTCGTGTTGCAAAAAGTGGATGAGATAGCGGTCAACACCGGCCATCAGGCCACCGGGGGCCTCGTCGGCGGGGATCATGCAGTCGACGACGGCACGCAACGTCGCGTACTGGGTGGCATCAAACATAGACACCTCACATGTGGTAAATCCGTGGGGATATCTTACCATATTGGGATGATAGACAGGGCGCCGCAAGCGACGCCCGTATGACGATATGAGCCGTAGCAGTGCTACGGCTCTACGGGTGTTTTGGGGGCGCACTGCGCGAACAACCGGGCAATGCACACGACTGGCGCCGCAAGCGACGCCCCTACGGCAAACACGACACACCCCTACCACCACCCATTCATACCGTGGGAGGAGATTGCACGCCGGGAGCGTTTCAATGGCCACCTACATCCATTCACCGGCATGCAATGACGTGGTCAGGAGAGTGCATACGGGCGCCCTCTCGGACGCCCGTACGAAGACGAGGCAACACCCCTACAGCAGAGACTTGAGTTCCTCAGCGGATTTGCGCGTCATGCCCGGAATTGCCGCTAGCTCATCGATCGAGGCCTGGCGGATGGCATCAAGCGAGCCAAATGCTTTGAGCAAGGCTTGACGGCGTTTGGGGCCGATACCGGCGATCTCCTCAAGGGTCGAGCTCTTCATCGACTTGGCGCGTAAGGTGCGATGGTAGTTCTTGGCGAAGCGGTCGGTCTCCTCGTCAATCGTCTGTACCAAACCCAACGCCGGACTACTCCGCTCGAGCACAATTAAATCCATAGCACCAGGCAGGAGCAAATCAAACCGGTCGCGATTGGGTCCCTTGACCACACCGACAATCGGGATATGCTGGAACCCGAGGGCAGTCAATGCGCTGACTGCCGCCCCCAACTGACCGACACCACCGTCGATGAGAATCAAGTCAGGCAAGAGTGACCAGGCCTCTTGTTCCTTTTGCTGGGTGGCATCGTCTTTGGCACTGTCGGCCGCCAATTCGCTGACGGGCAGAATCACCTCTTCGCCCAAGGCAGCGGCAGCCCGCTTGAACCGGCGCTCGATCATCTCGCGCATGGCGCCGACGTCGTTGGGCGTATCGATGGACTTGATGCGGAACTTGCGGTAGTGGGCTTTTTTGGCCTCGCCATCCTCAAAGACCGTCATTGCGCCTACAGTATTGGTGCCCTGCGTGTTTGACACATCAAAACACTCGATACGACGTGGCAATTCGGCGAGTTGCAGGATACTAGTGAGCTCGCGCAAGCCGAGGAGCGAGCGCTTTTCGCTGTCCATCCAGCTAGCCCGTAGCTCGGCCAATTTACGCTGGGCATTAGAGGTGGCCATCTCGACGAGCTCGCGCTTTTCGCCTTTGCGCGGCACGCTAATCTCGACCTTCTGGCCACGCTTTTGTGAGAGCCAACGCTCGATAATCATCGGCTCCTCGACATGCTCAGCGAGCAAAATATTGGGCGGCACCTCGGCAGCATGATCATAAAACTGGGTCAAGAACGACGAGAGTAGTTGGCCGTCATCCTCATCTTCAGTGTTTTGTAGGGCAAACGGCTCTGCGCCAATCAATTTACCGTTGCGGATATAAAAAATCTGCACGACCGCGGAGCCATCCTCGCGGGCAAAGGCCACCACATCTTGGTCGGTGTTGACGGTGCGCATGACCTGCTGGCGCTGGCCGATTTGCTCGATTTCTTTGATTTGGTCGCGCACAAAGGCTGCCCGCTCGAAGTTCATCTCGTCTGCCGCGGTGCGCATGCGTTTGCGTAACGTCTTAAGCACTTCCTCGGTTTTGCCCTCGAGAAAGCGACAGACCGAATCAATGGTCTGCTTGTACTCACGCTGATCAACCAACGCCGGCACACACGGTCCCAAACAGCGACGCATGTCGTAGTACAAACAGGGCTTAGCCATGCGCTGATGGCGTTTGAAGCGGTCATCGCCACAGTCGAATGGTGGCCGAAAGGCGAACAAGCGATTGAGCTCGCCTAACATGCGACGCACGGAGCCTGCTTGGGCGTAGGGACCAAAATAGCGAGCACCATCGTTGAGCACGGTGCGCGTCGTCAGAATGCGCGGCCAAGCCTCTTGGACGGTGACTTTGATGTAGGGATAACTACGGTCGTCTTTGAGCAGGACGTTGTAGCGTGGGCGATGCTTTTTGATGAGATTCATCTCCAGCAAGAGTGCCTCGAGCTCGCTGTTGGTGGTGATAATCTCAAAATCAGCGATTTTGGCGACCATGCGCCGGTTTTTGCCGCTGAGTTGGCCAATGTTGAAGTACGAGCGCATACGGTCGCGCAGGCTTTTTGATTTGCCGACGTAGAGCACCCCGCCCTGCAGGTCTTTCCAAATATAGACGCCCGGCGAGAGCGGCACATTTTTGAGGCGGAGCTCAAATTCGTCGGGGTTTATCACAGAGGTAAAGCGAAAATCGGGCATGTCGATGCTTTCACTACAATTAGAGGACTACCCCCAGCCCAAATCATCACCTTTGGTAGGAGAAGGAGAAGATGACGACGAATCGCCTAATTCCTCCTCGATCATCTGGTCGACCATCTCGTTCCAATCAGCACCAGCATCCTCGCCAATCGTTTGACCGAGTTGCTTCGCCCATTTTGCAACTGAGCGCGGGTCATTCTCGTCGAGACCGGCGAGCATGCGATCGTCGCCGAGCAACTCTGCCTTTGTTTGTTCACTGTGAAGCTGGGCAACTTGTGAAACGAGACGCTTGAGATCGACCGATTGACACCGCGGACAGGCCAAATCGGCAGGGTCACTAAACCCACGCACGAGTTTTTGGAAGTGGCCATGACACACCAGACATTGATATTCATAGATAGGCATTTGGCACCTTATGACACTGACATAGAACGAAGTGTGTGTTGTGCATGCGGAATTGCAGCTACGATGTCGCTTGCTAGCACCCCAGCGAGTCCGTGTGATTTGGCAAAATCTGCAGCAATTGCACCCTGCAAGTAGACGCCTACCGTGGCAGCTGCCAACGGATCACATCCCTGCGCCAGCATTGCGCCGATAATGCCTGCCAACACATCACCACTGCCTGCTGTAGCCAAAACCGGATTGGGATGTGGCCAGACAAAGTCTCGGCCTTCAGGGGCGGCAATCACGGTGGTACTGCCCTTCATCACCACGGTTTGTTGCCAACGAGCCGCGCAGTCACGAGCCAATTGCAACGGCGGTAAATCGGGGAGTGTGCCACCACATAAACGAGTGAGTTCACCCAAATGTGGCGTGAGTACCGCATGATTGGGCGGCAGTTGGCGGTACCAGTGCGTATGGCGCGAAAGGAGCGTAAGCGCATCGGCGTCAATCACACACATGCGATGCGCGAGATGAAGGCGATTGAGGAAGGTGGTCAACAACGCCTCAGTCTCAACGCTCCTGCCTAACCCAGGGCCAATCACATAGGCATCAAAGCGGGGGTCCGCCAATGCGGTAAGCGGATTATCGTCGAGGAGGGTGAGCGTCAACTCTGGTGCTTGCCACAGAATGGGCACGTTGGCACGCGTCGTGGCCAGACTAACAATACCTGCTCCGCTCCGTGCAGCCGCAGTAGACGACAGCACGGCCGCACCTGGATAGTGTGCACTACCAGCCCAGACACACAACGTGCCGTAGGTACCTTTGTAGGAGTCAAGTGGGCGAGCTGGCAGCAAAGAACGTGCGACATCCGATGTCAACACGAAGGACGAGACATCGCGCAAGTCGAGGCCAATATCGAGGACATGGGGTTCACCGACATGTTGCAAAGCCGGCATCCACAGCATGCCAGATTTGATGGGGCCAGTAGAAAGTGTCACATCAGCATTGACGCACGATCCCCAAATGGTACCGGTATCTGCGTCAATACCACTGGGCACATCAATGGAAATACAGGATACGTTCGACGGGCGTTGATTCATTGCGGCAATGAGGTCGACGATTTCACCCGTTAATGGACGATTTACCCCGATACCGAGCAGACCGTCAACGATTACACGGCACTCAGCAACGGCTTTTTTGAATGAATCATGATCGAGTAATACCGCACCCGCATCACAGGCACGCACAACCCACACATCATGGGCACGGCGCCAGATCATGATTGAGACATGCCAGCCATGTGTGATGAGGTGGGGAACCATAGCCAGACCATCCGCGCCGTTGTTGCCTGGACCGACACACAATAGCAGGTGGGCTGGTTGGGGCCAGCGTTGCACGATGTACTGCACCAACTCGGTAGCGGCACGACGAATCAACACATCAGATTGATGCGCCTGCGCAAGATACTCCTGCTCGATTTGGCGCATGTGGTGTGGAGTAATAATTGGTGCTGTCATGCAGGTATTATACGAAAAAAACCACACCTCGGCGGTATGACCGGCCGAGATGTGGTCTGTGCAGCTCAAACTACTTGACGCGGTCCATGTAGTTACCGGTGCGGGTGTCGATGCGCAAAATGTCGCCCTCATTGATGAAGGCCGGCACAGTGATGCGAGCACCCGTCTCGAGCGTGACTTGCTTGTTGACGTTGGTAGCGGTATCGCCGCGGAGTGCCGTGGTTGACTCGGTGACGACAAGCTCAACAAAAATTGGAATCTCGACGCCGAGGATTTTGTTGTCGTCGTAGAACAAAATCTCACACTCCATGCCATCTTTGAGGAATTTTGCACCGTCGCCGATGGTGTCCTCGGTCAACTCGATTTGCTCAAACGTCTCGTTATCCATGAAGACGAAGTTGTCGCCCTCGCGATAGAGATATTGCATATTACGCTTGTCAACGCGCACAATGTCGATATCCTCGCCGGCACGCACGCGCTCTTCGATCGTCTTACCTGACTGGATGTTCTTGAGCTTCATGATGACCATGGCCCGCCAGTTGCCTGGGGCATGGTGGTGAAACTCGGTCACACGATGCAGCTGGCCGTTCCAACGAATAATCAAATTCGTGCGTAAATCTGATGTGGTTGCCATACAACTCCTCAATGATCCCATCTGGGATGACAAACATATACATATCATTATACCAACAGGGCTCGAAATCACGCAAACGACTCATCAATCAACCTCAAGGGCGATTCCGAGCGCCTCACGCCCTGCGGCCACGACGAACAACGACCCCGTGACAACGATAATCTCGTCATCCATGGCATGATGCAAGGCAAAGTTGAGTGCATCGGCCGGATCATCAATCCCAATCACCTGAATATCGGGCTTTCCTTTGAGCACGATCTCGCGTAATGCGCCAAGATCGCGCCACGAACGTGGATGCCGCGAGGCAGTGACAATCACTTGATCGGCGATAGAGGCCATGATGGGGACCATCTTTTCGACCTCTTTGTCCTTCGAGCAGCCGATAATCATGGTAATTGGACGCCCGACAAAATGCTGGCGAATCGAGGTCACTAAACGCTCGGCCGAATCGACGTTATGGGCACCATCAAACAACACGGGGACTCGGCCGACAGTGCTCAACTCAAAACGACCTGGCCAGACCACAGTGGCCACGCCGTCGGCGATGGCTTCATCACTGATTTTCA
>JBKCLM010000141.1:0-24825 GCA_046300655.1 Chloroflexota bacterium
TTCCGCTATCGCACGGGTGACAAGGAACTAACACCACTTGCCAACTTTGGGCGCGCCCCCGAGATGGGCACCATTCTCGATGGCTACCTCTACACCGTCCACAACATCTGGGACTCGTATTACCTCACCGAAGATGCTACAACCCGCATCCACAAGACCAACCTCACCACCTGGGAGAGTACGTATTGGGAATATGAGTTTTTTGAATGGCGCTACATTGGCGATATTGCCACCGTCGATGGCCAGATTCTGGTCACACGCTTCGGCCACGACGATGTCACCAAGGAAGGCCTTTATCGCCTCAACACCACCACCGGAGACCTGACGATGGTCGCAGCGCTACCCGGCGTCTCCATGATTTTGCAAGCCAAAGAGTAATAATGACTGATACACACGACGCCCCTCATGCAACATCTCGTAGCTGAGGGGCGCCCACAACGGTGAACACATGGTTGTGCATCGCTTCATCTCAACCTGCCTGATTGTTCCACCAGTTGCACCCTGTTCTGGCGACCGGCTGTTACCATCCCCTCACAACCACTCTGTCACTGGCAAACGTGCCATTCCCAGTAGTGGTACCAGCGCCATTTGGCACCTTGATCGCACCACGTTTATACCAGCCACCCAACAGCGACACCACCACATGCACCCATACATGTTAGTAGCCGATGGGTAACGTGCGCATGGAGACATCGAATTGGTCACCCACCACACAATCCACATCACAGCATCAACGAGTAGAATTCTGCGACAACGCACTCAATCGTTGTCCCCACTGACGCCATTGCCAGGCGTTGATCAGTACACCGACACATACAATCACCAACAACATGAGTGCGATGCGATACAGCACAGATGAGGCAACGTATGGAAGTACAAAGAGGTAGCCACACCACAGCACCCCCAACCCCAGTAGACGTGGCCAGTCGTAGGAGATGGCATAGAACGGCTGATGTAGTCGGACGTGCATCAGCGGAATCACAAGTGCGGCTACTGCAGTAGCCCACGCTGCTCCCTGTGCACCATATTGTGGAATCAACCACATATTCAAGCCAATGTTGGTAATTGCACCCACAAGCGTCGCCCAAGCCAGCAATCCGGTGCGTTGAGCCTGAATAGCCGGCATGCTCACCACGGTCACCACCCCACTGAACAACGGTGCAATGATGAGCCATGCGATAAACGGCGTGGCGCCACGTGCATCTGCACCGCCAATAACCCACAAGAGTTCGGGCGCCCATGTCACAACCACCACGCCCGCAATGAGCGCCACAGCACCATACATCGTGAGTGACCACGCGATAAACGTTGGCTGAGTCTGATGGCGCGCCATTGGTTGCCACGCTTGTTTGAATGGCTCCGCCAAGAATGCCATCAGCGAGGCAACTAAGGCTGCAACCGCATACTGCCCTTGTTCGAGCGGCGAGACATACTGCACCAAAAACCAGCGATCAATGAACAGCAATACCCATATCGACAGGCTTGCAGGCAACAGCGGTGTGCCTAAGTGGACGAATTGCCTAATATCAGACCACTCTGGCCGAGCCCACCACCACCGCCAACTCAAGGCCACCCCAAGGAGAGACACAACCACATTCGTGACCGTCAACGCCAGAATCATCCCACTCACGCCGGCGTCATACCACACCACCAGTCCCACCCGACTCAGCGCCAGCACGAGTACATACACAAGCATCAGGACGACCGTGCGCCAAACCTGCGCACGCAGACGCAGGATTGCCAACACCACCCCATATACCGTGGTACTTGGCAGTGAGAGTGCGTACATGCGCAATAACTCACTCAGTTCGGGGCGTTGCGTCACTGATGCGACGATTGGCGCACTCAGCAGACACACCCCACTCAGCAGGCTTGCGACGAGTACCGCCAAAACGATTGCACTACCATACATGCGTGATGGGGTGTGGGACACATCATCGTCGGTTGAGCGCGCAATCAGCGTGGTCGGGAGCGCCCACAGGGCAATCGGAATGAGCAGTTGGACGACTGTTTGCACTAAATCAACCGTGCCGTACCCAGCAACGCCAATCGCCGTCACATACAGCGGCGTCAGAAGTAACGCAACTACCGGGCCAATCATGGCTGCTAGGCTATAAATTGTGGTGGTTTTGATTAGATGGCGCATGGCGCGGTGCTTTCTTGCACGACATACAAGAGATACGAGTACAATACCAGAGAACGTTATCGAAGGAGTTCTGTGTGCGGTATCGACTCTTGGCTCTTGACTTGGATGGGACCATTGTCAATCACGACCTAACTATTCGCCCACGCGTACGACATGCCATTGCAGCTGCCCAACAGGCTGGCATCATTGTGACGCTTGCCACAGGACGCATGTTTGGCGCGGCAATGCCGTTCGCCACTACGCTCAACATCACCGCACCATTGATTTGCTACCAAGGTGCCGTCATTCGTAATGCCAGCGACGGTGTTATCCGCTTTGCGGCCACCATGCCTGGCGAAGCCACCGCCGAGGCCGTGCAGCATCTCATCAACCAAAACATCTTCGTGGTGGCGTATATCGATGAGGTCTTGTATATCGCCGAGCGCCGCGCTGAACTCGACCTCTACTTGAGTTATCACCCTGAGGGCGCCGAGGTCCGTCTGAGCGACAATTTGCCCGATGTCGTACGGCAACACCCGGCCACCAAGGTGCTGTTTGTGGCAGAGCCAGACATAGTCGGCCCCACGTTGGCCTCGCTCAAACAATTCGTCGGTGACCGTCTGGTCACCACACGCTCGCATCAGCTGTTTGGTGAGCTGACGGCGCTCGGGGTCAACAAGGGCGTAGCCCTTGCCGAACTGGCCAATCAGCTCGATATTCCCCGCAGTGCGGTAGTCGCGATTGGTGACCAAGCGAACGATCTAGAGATGGTGCAATGGGCGGGATTAGGCTTAGCAATGGGCAACGCCATCCCCGAACTCAAGGCCGTCGCCAAACACCAATTACCGAGTATCGAGCACGACGGCGTGGCAATTGCAATCGAGCAGTACCTGTTATAAATCACAAAAAGCCAAAACCCCTAGGGCAAAACCCTAGGGGCAGTTGGTTGCGACGACGCACGCAATCTTCTATAATTAAAGACTAGCGTGAGCGGTACATGGTGCGCAAGCACTTGGTGCAAACGCTGACTTGGACCTGCAGGCCACCCTCGAGCGTCAACGTGGTGCGCTGAACGTTAGCCTTGAAGGTTCGGTTGGTGCGTGGGGCACGGCGGAACCAGCCACCGGTTGCTTGGTGACGGATGTTGCGACCGAACGTGACGCCCTTATCGCAGATTTGGCACTTCGCCATGATAACTCCTCCTCAGGAGACGGCTTGCCGACACAATTATCGTGTGACACACTAATGAAGGATAATACCATACATACCCACCTGATGCAAACCAAAGAGACCGAAGTTGGCCAAATTTGGTTGAGCACGCCAGTGATTACCAAATTTGTCATCGCACAACTCCAACAAATACCGAGTGTCCTTGGGGTTGGCAAAAGCTCGGTTTCGTTGACGCACCCTGATGCCTGGCAACAAATTGTCGTACATCGTGCTGATGCCCTTGAAGTTCCACTCATCATCGTTGATACTGTACCATTAGCACCCACGGTCGCAGCCGTCACGGATCAACTCACTACGGCCGTCAGTCGTTGGTGTGGCATGACCGTTGTGCTTGATGTGGCCGTCGTCCGCGTGGCTCCTGCGTCATCAACGCATCCTGCATAAGCATTTTCACAGACAAAGGGAGAGTACCGTGGCTCGTATCAAAATCGTCTCAGACAGCACTGCTGACATCGCCCCGGAGCTCGCCAATGAGCTTGATATCTCGATTATTCCGGCCCGCGTCCAATTCGGCGATCAATCTTTTCGGGCCGGTGTAGAGCTCGGCAGCGAGCAGTACTACCAGCTCATCTCGGATGGGCGCTTACGGCCACGTTTTTTGCCACCACATATCGACGACATTGACACGATGTTTCGCCGGCTGACGGTGCAATACGACCACATCTTTTCGATTCATATGGCAGCCCAGCTGACGCCGATTTATCGGGCCGTGCAACAACTGCATACTCGCATCCCTGCCACCGCCGCCAAAATTCACGCCGTTGACAGCAAATCGTTCTCCGCTGGTCTTGGCACCATTGTCACCATGGCGGGACGTGCCGTCCAAGATGGTGCATCTCCCACTGAGGTCGAGAATTTGATTGCCGAAGCCATTGGGCAAACGCATTTTGTCTTTTTTGTGGATACCATCGATGCCCTCGACCAAGCCGGATGTCTCGAGTACGCCAACAGCTCGCTCAGCTCACTCCAACGCATCAAACCGCTGTTACTCCTCGATGACGGCGAGATTGTGCTGTATGAACGGACGCGGACGCGCACCAAGGCAATTGAGGGGCTGGCCACATTTGTCGAGGATTTCCCCAAAGTACAATCGGTGACTGTGCTGTATACCACTGGTCCCGAGGACGTCGAGAAGTTCCTCGAGCGGGTTGAGCCCGTGTTCCCCCGCCATCAAGTCATCGCCATGCAGATGAGCCCTAGTAGTGCGGCCATGCTCGGTCCTGGAGCCATGGGCGTTGCCGTCTACGAAGGCATTCAATAGCAGCAGCGGAGTAGCACCATGCGACGTCAGGCCATCGTCGATCTCGGCAAAGGGTTGCGCGCCGAACGTGAGAGCGACTACCAGAACACGGCCCATCCCGATGGGCTCGACGCCTTTGTCGATGACTGGCAGTGCACCTATCACGCCTTCGTTGATGATACCGAGCTCAAGCCGATTGTGGCCAAAATTCGTGGCTATTATGCGTTCGATCGCACCACCCGCATCAACCGCATCGACACCGCAATTGCCGTGCTGCGCATGCTCTACCGAGCGACAGAGAGCACAACGCCGGCACAACCCACTGTGCAGACGCCACCACCAGCTACTCCATATGTCGAACCACCCGTTGTCATGCCTGATCCGCCAGCACTACCAGTTGATGTGCCTGCCCCATCTGTGCAAAAAACGCCGACCAAGCGTGCCACCAAGCGCAGCGACAAGACGTCCAGCGACGGGCCGATTACACTCAACTCCCCGCTCAAGGGCGTACCCGGGATTACGCCATCATTGGCGCACGCATTCAGTCGCCTCGGTGTCAAAACAATACGCGATATGTTGCATCACTACCCGTTTCGCTACGACGACTTCAGCAAGCGCACCACCATCGGCGATTTACGCCCCGGCGAGGTGGCCACGGTCATTGCCAGCATCACCGAGGTCAAAGCATTTACGATGCGCAACGGCAGCACCGGCGTCAATGTCCAGCTCGAGGACGAGACGGGGATTCTCAAGTTGGTCTTTTTCGGTCAGCGCTGGCTATTACGTCAACTTCAACCCGAGATGAGCATCATGGTCAGCGGCAAGGTCGAGCTCTTTGGCGGCATGCGGCAGATGAGTAGCCCCGATTGGCAACCGTATCAGCCACTCAGTGCCGAGGAGCTGATTCACGTCGGCCGCCTAGTGCCCGTCCACCCACTCACCAAAGGACTCGCCGAGCGCAGTGCCCGGACCACCATCAAGCATATCGTTGACACATATGCCGACCAGATCGCCGACCCGCTACCCGACACCGTCCGGCAGCGAGCTGGGTTGATTGAATTAGCCAGTGCCATCAAGCAAATCCACTTCCCCCAGACCAATGACGACGTGATTGCGGCCCGTACCCGCCTCGGCTTCGATGAGTTTTTGACCATTCAACTCGGGGTCCTCCAGCGGCGCATCAGCTGGCAGGGCACGCCCGGGTATGCCATGCCATATAACACTGATGCCCACGATGCGCTGTTATCGGCATTGCCGTTTACCCTCACCAATGCGCAAAATCGTGCGTTAGGCGAGATTTTTGCCGACATCAACACCACCATCCCGATGGCCCGCTTGCTCCAAGGCGATGTCGGGAGTGGCAAAACTGCCGTAGCGGCGGCAGCCGCGTTGCAAGCGATTGCCAACGGCTATCAAGCGGCCATCATGGCGCCGACCGAGATTTTGGCCGAACAGCATTACCGCGGCCTCAGCAATTTGCTCGGTCACATCAGCGTGCGCCGTAGTCGCGAATGGCAAGAACAACTCGGCGATGATCGGCGCACCCGACTCGCCGAGATTCAGCAGTTGCTCGGGATGGATCCCAATCAGAGCGACGGCGTACGCATTGCCCTGCTCACCGGTAGTCTGGGCGCCAAAGAACGGCGCCGCGTGCTTGAAGGCGTGGCACGCGGCGAGGTTGACCTCGTCGTCGGCACGCATGCGCTGATAAGCGAAGGGGTGCAGTACCTGAGGCTCGGTCTCGTCGTGATTGACGAGCAACACCGGTTTGGTGTGGAGCAACGCCAGCGCCTCAAAGACAAGGGCCACAACCCGCACATGCTGGTGATGACCGCCACGCCCATCCCGCGTACGCTGACGATGACGATTTATAGCGATCTCGATGTATCGATACTCGACGAACTCCCACCTGGCCGCCAAGAGATTGCCACCAAGCGGATTACTAACAGCGATCGCCCCAAAGCATATGCCCATATCCGCAAACAAATTGCCGCTGGGCGGCAGGCATTTGTGATTTGTCCGCTGGTCGAGGAGAGCGATAAATCCGATTTGCCGTCGGCCGAGGAGATGTACGAAAAACTCCAGCACGAGGTGTTCCGCGACCTGCGGGTGAGTCTGATTCACGGCAAGATGAGTGCCAAAGACAAAGACGCCATCATGGTGGCGTTCCGCAATCACGAGGCCGACATTTTGGTGGCAACAGCCGTCATCGAAGTCGGCATCGACATCCCCAATGCCAGCACAATTATGATTGAGGGCGCCGATCGCTTTGGCCTCGCTCAGCTCCACCAGTTCCGCGGGCGCGTCGGGCGCGGCGCCCACAAGAGCTACTGTATTTTGGTGAGTGACAGCGATTCAGAGTCGACCGAAAAACGTCTCACTGCGATGGTCGAGTTAAAGGATGGATTTGCGCTGGCCGAGAAGGATCTAGAAATTCGCGGGCCGGGCGAGTTCTTCGGCACGCGCCAGAGTGGCATGCCCGACCTCAAGATTGCGCAGCTGACGGACACGCGTCTACTACAGGCCGCACAACTCGAGGCACGCACGATTCTACGCGAGGATCCAGACTTGTCACATATTGCGCATGCCTTGCTCCGCGCACAGGTCGAAGATTTCTGGGCGCGGGCAGTTGACGCCAACTAGATTCATACGCATGCGCAGGTGACCCGTCCACAGCGATTGGAGCGCTAGATGCCGATGCTTTCGTTTGATACTCACACAGGGCACTTTCATGTGCGGACGATTGCCGTCTGCATCCTCAACGACTGCGTTCTGATACACCAAACGCCCGGCCATGCCCTATGGTCATTGCCGGGTGGGCGAGTTGACATGGGCGAGAGTAGCGAGGTAGCCCTAGTGCGCGAGATGGCCGAGGAGCTCCAGACACGGGTGCGGATTCAGCGGTTGATGGCAACGCTTGAGTTGATTGACACCGACTTCAACGGCCAACTATTCCACGAGATTGGTCTGTATTATGCGGTCGAATTACCCGACGTCACCTGGCAACCCGAGCCTTTTCGTGGGCCAGAACAGCACAATCCGGCCGATTTTTGGTGGTGTCCACGCGCACAACTCAACGAGATCGCACTCGTGCCAGCTGCCATCAAACGCATGGTGCTAGCACCCTACGACACCTATCGCCACATGCACTCATCCCACCAACACTACACCGAGATAACGCACACCATCATCAACACCGCATTGTCAAATTAGAACATTTGTGTTATTATCCTTACAAGATGATGACAGTGCGCATCACAAAGGAACGGGAGCATGAGCGTAGCGCGCGACACACAACAACGACAACCAAGCGAACCCACCGGTCTCAGTCCGTATCAACTGGGGCGGGCGATGCGTATCGACGACTTGGCAGTGTATTACACCGCGCAGCGCGCCAACGTCAATCATGCGCTGACTGTGGCCATTTTGCGCCGCAACGATCCGCTATCGCTAGCACGCTTCCGTTTGGCCGCCAAATTGGGCACGCAGGTGAGTCACCCCGGTTTATTACCGGTCCTAGCCACCGGTCGTGATCCCAACTATGGTGACTACATGGTGACACCCGACACAGGCGGGCAGTCACTCGACGCCATCCTGCATCAGGGTGCGCTCGATCCCATTCACGTCGTCCAAATTTTTGGTCAACTTGCGACGGTAATTGATGCGCTCCACGACCAACAGATTATCCATCGCGATCTACAGCCAGCATATATTCTGGTGGCAGATGATTTGAGTGTGCAACTGAGCGGTCTCGGCTTTGCGGCCTGCGAGATGAGTCGTGAGTTGACGGGGTTTGACGATCGCGATTTAAGCAATCCGTATTATCCTGGCAGCATGCATTTGGGTGTTGCCAATGCCACAAACAACGATGATTTATATGCGCTCGGCATGTTGCTCTATCACATGGTGCGGGGCGGACCGATTCCCTCCACCCCACTTGAAAGCCTCGCCAACATCAATCCCGACTATGCGGTCTTTGATCGGGTCATCCGCCGGTTGATGGGGACTGGTGGTGGACAACGATATACCAGCGCCACACAAGCGGTTGAGTCATTGCGCCACACCAGTGGCAGTCCTGTCATTGAGAAGCATCTGATTGCTGATCGGAGCGACGAGGCCTGGGATGCAATTGCAGAATGGCTCGAGAACCCACTTGAGGTCCTGCTCGCACACGAGCTTGATGCCGATTATCTGAGTCGCAGTCGAGCCCGTGCTGACACACTCCATCATGTCGATGCGATTCGTCGCCTCCTTGAGCGCTGGGCACGTCAAGGGATATTCCGGCGTAATACCATCAGTCAACTCATCCAACCGACACAAATCTTGAGCTCAAACTTTTATTTGTATGAATTGCGCGTACACTACGAAAAGCGGAGCGAGCCGCATGTCAGCCGCAAAGTGCACCGTTCGGGGCATGCCCTACCGCCACAAACGCATATTGCGGACGTTTGGGATGTCGACATCACCGCACCAGAGCGCTTCGTCGATGTACCACCCGCAATTGTGCGCATCCCGGGGACACAACTCATCGTGCGGTGCGAGGAGTGTAGCGGATCGGGCAAGTTATTATGTGGCGAGTGTAACGGGCGTGGTACCGTCGACCGCAAACAACGCGTACGCAACAGCGACGGTAGTGTCGAGCAAGTTATCCAAAACGAGACCTGCAGTAGCTGTCGTGGCTACGGCAAAGTCAACTGTACCGTGTGTGACAGCATCGGCAACATGCTCGAGGAGCAGTACTTCCATTGGAGTCGCTACGGCAAGCGCTTTTTCAACGAGGATGACACGACCGGTCTGCATTTGCGGACGCTCGAGAGTCACGCCCAAGTAGTCTACAGCGCAGCCATCGACCTGAGTGAGCCACGCTGGCGTCAAGTTGCCCCCCTCCGCGAGATGATGACCGAGGCCACCCGCGAGGAGGGCGACCACGTGCATGCCATCGATGCCGAGCTAATTATTAAGGCCACTCCTGTTACTGAGGTCGACTATTTGTTGAACAATAATCGGCGCACCCTGACGGTTGTCGGCTTCCAGAACATCCTACGCGGTGATATGCAACTCTACGACATCGAACGCATCATTTTGTATGCCACCGTCACAATCCTCATCATTGCCGTGGCAGTCATGCTTATCGTGGCACTATAAATGAGTGCGCGTCTCTCTGCCAAAAACATGCGCTGGCAATTTATCCCGGCACCAGATGCCAGTGTCGTCCACGAGTTAGCCCGGACTACCCGCATACGCCCCTGGTTGGCCCACATCCTTGCCGGGCGGGGATTTGTCACGGCACCGTCAATTACGGCGTTCTTGCAGCACCATGACGCCAAGCACGACCCGTTTTTGATGCATGACATGCGCCGAGCAGCCGAACGCCTCATCCAGGCCATCGACGCCCACGAACAGATTGCCGTCTACGGCGATTTTGATGCCGACGGCATCACCGCAACTAGCCTGATGTGCGATGCCCTACGCCAACTCGGTGCACGCGTGGCCCCGTACATCCCCCATCGCACCAGCGAAGGCTACGGACTCAATTGCGCTGCCATCGATCGACTGGTCGATAGTGGCGTCCAACTGTTGTTGACTGTGGACTGTGGCATCAGCAACGCTATCGAGGTCGAGCACGCCCAAACGCGAGGGATTGATGTCATTGTCACCGATCACCACGCCCCGCCCGAGGTACTGCCACAGGCAGTAGCCGTAGTAAACCCCAACCAAACACATTGTCCCTACCCCGACAAAGGGCTTGTTGGTGTCGGTGTGGCCTACAAGGTGATTGAGGCGATCGGACTCCTCGGCAAACCGCTGTCGAGCAACGCCATGTACGATTTACTCGATCTGGTCGCACTCGGGACTATCGCCGACCTTGGTCCCTTGACTGGCGAGAACCGCTCGCTGGTCCATCGTGGGTTGCAGTGTATGCGCTACAGCCAACGTCCTGGCATTCAAGCGCTGCTGCGCAGTGCCGGCGTCGACCCACGCACCCTCAATACCGAGGATGTGGGCTTCAAACTCGCACCACGCATCAACGCGGCCGGGCGCTTGGCCGATGCCGAGCCCGCCTACGAACTCCTGCTTGCCGACGACATTCTGGTGGCGAGTCAACGCGCCCAACTGCTTAACGACCTCAACCAGACGCGCCAACAACAAACCCGTGAACTCCAAGAACGCCTGGCGCACGACATCAAACATACCGGCCACCACGAAGACCTGATTATTGTCCATGCCGACCCCGATGCCCATGCCGGCTTGGTCGGGCTGGTGGCTGCCCGCATCGCCGATCAGTTTGCCCGCCCGAGTGTAATTATCGAAGAGAGCACTCCTTTGTCGCGCGGTTCTGCGCGCTCAGGCGGCATGATCAACATGATCGAGGCCTTGCGTGAGTGTGGCGCAACCTTTGTCAAAGTCGGTGGTCATGCAGCGGCAGCTGGGTTCACCATCGAGAGCGACCAAATTGACGTCCTGCGCCAACGTCTCAACGAGTATGCACACGCCCAACAAATTGAGGTCGGCACCCGCCAGCTCACCATCGACTGTGAGCTTGCCGCGGTCGAGCTCGATATGGCCGTCCTGAACGATATCGCCCTCCTCGAGCCGTGTGGTCAGCGCAATCCGCACCCCAACATTCTGACTCGCGATTGTCGTGTGATTGCCGCACGAACAGTAGGGAGCGACCAACAGCACCTCCAGTTATCGCTTGATATTGCTGGTCAAAAAGTCAGCGCCATGGCCTGGGGTGAGGGCGCCTGGGCGCCACACTTTCAACGGATTACGCAGATTGACATCGTCTATCAGCCACAGCTCAATGAATGGAACGGTAAGCGTGAGCTCCGCCTCAACTTACGTGATTTTCGCTCTGCACGTGGACCTGATGCCGAGCCACAACCGATTTCACTGATATAACCACACATCAGATTGCATCAAAGGAGATGTCCATGGGAACACCGATCGTGCGACTGGGATTTATTGGCGTCGGTAACATGGGGCAGGCTGCGCATCTGCGTAATTTTGCTATGGTGCCCCACTGCGAGATCGTAGCGATTGCCGATGTGCGCAGCACGCATGCCACCTCCGTGGCCCGCAAATGGGGAGTGCCCCATGTCTACACCGCACACCAGCAGATGATGCATGCCCACCCCGAGATAGATGCCCTCGTAGCCATTCAACCGTTCACTCGCCATGGCACACTCATCCCCGAATTGTTGACCTATGGCAAGCCTATCCTGACCGAGAAGCCGATTGCTGGCGCAATCGCCCAAGGCGAAGCCATCGTGGCCGCCATGCACGCCCATAACACCTGGATGATGGTCGGGTATCACAAACGCTCCGACCCGGCCACCATCTATGCCAAAGCGGAAATTGACCGCCTCAAGCAGAGCGGCGAACTGGGCAAGATGACCTACATTCGGATTTTGATGCCTGCGGGTGACTGGATTGCCAACGGCTTCAACCAAAACATTTGGAGTGCCGAGGCCGATCAACCGCTCGCCGAGGATCCGCCAGCCGCCGACATGGATGCCGCCACCAATGATGCCTACTGGGCGTTTGTCAACTACTACATTCATCAGGTCAATCTGATGCGACATCTGCTCGGCGAAGATTGGCGTGTCACCTACGCCGACAAATCCGGTCATCTCCTCGTCGGTGAAAGCGCTTCTGGCATTACCTGTAGCATCGAGATGAGCCCGTATCAGACCACCGTTGATTGGCAAGAGAGTGCGCTCGTGTGCTTTGAACGCGGCTGGGTCAAACTCGAATTACCCGCACCACTTGCATTCAATCGTCCTGGGCGAGTTGAGATTATGCGTGACCCCGGCAATGGCGTTCAACCGATAACCCTGTCACCGCACCTGCCCTGGGTGCATGCCATGTGGAACCAAGCCGAGCACTTTGTGGCCGCCGTGGCTGGCACGCGATTGCCTGTCTGTACCGCCCAAGAAGCACTCGCCGATATCACGCTCGCCCGTGAATACATCCGTCTCTATCTCGGCAAATAGCTAGGTAAGGAGCGCACTATGCCACTCAAATGGCACAAAATGTGGATTTCAGATGAGCGCTACGAATCAGCAAACGTATGCGATGTCGATGGCGACGGTCATCTCGACATCATCAGTGGCGCCTATTGGTATCAAGGTCCCGACTTTCGGCGCAAACACTTTATCGGCGAGATTGCGCAATATGGCGAGTACTACGACGACTTCTCGACCGTCCTGCTCGACATCAATGGCGACGGCCACCTCGATTATGTCACGGGCGGCTGGTGGGGCAACAGCCTGCGCTGGCGCGAACATCCGTCCGATCCGACACAACCGTGGCCCGAACACATGCTCTGGGACAACACCGGCAACGTCGAGACCACCCGCGGCTGGGATATCGATGGCGACGGCATCATCGAGATTGTCCCCAACACGCCACCCAACCCTGCCGTCAGTTACTACAAATTACGCACTGATGCGACCGGCCGTGGCACTGGCGAATTTGAGCGCATCACCATCTACACCTTTGCCGAAGGCACCCAAGGCCATGGCCTCGGGTGCGGCGATATCGCCGGCAACGGCCGCCTGGACATCGTGCTCTGTCACGGCTGGCTCGAGGCCCCCGCCGATCCTGCACACGGTACCTGGATCTGGCATCCCGAATTTGCCAATGCACCATGGGGCACGATGGCGAGCATCCCCATGCTCGTCGTAGACATCGATGACGACGGCCAAAACGAACTCATCACTGGTCATGCCCACGGCTATGGGCTGTGGTGGAGCAAGCGCCGTGCCGATGGCACTTGGCATCACCACGCCATTGATCCCGATAACGCACAATATCATGATCTCCATTGGGTTGATATTGATGGTGATGGTCACTTTGAGCTCGTCACCGGCAAACGGCATCGGGCGCATAATGGCAATGATCCCGGCGAATGGGATGATGTAGGCATCTATTATTTCAAGTGGACTGGTGAGAGCTTTGTCAAGCAAATCATCGACTACGGCTCAATAGGTCGTGGCAAAGGGTGTGGCATTCATTTTGCCGTGGCTGATGTATTCCAACGTGGTCGCCTTGATATTGTTGCTCCTGGCAAAGATGGCTTGTACCTGTTTGTCAATCAAGGCGTTACGCATCAATAAACGGAATACACCAGAAATCATGTTTTAAACCATGAGTATGCTATACTATCGACATCTACTATCATCTGTCATAATTACGACTAAGGGAGTGACGGCATGACCAAAAGCAGATCACGGCAGACCGGTGCGAATGGGCGCAAAGCTCAGCGCAAAAGTGCCATAACCCTGCGCCCAGAGCATCAGCGCGAGCTCTTCGCCTTGGTGTTAATTGGCATTGCCGGCATGACCATTATTTTTTACTTGACGGGCAGCACGGGCACGCTCGGTGCCGGATGGACTCAAATGATGGAGGTCGGTCTCGGGTGGGGGGCACTCATCGTGCCACTCGTGATCGGCATGCTCGGCATAGCCCTCTTCCAGAGTGGGCACCGCAATCAGTCACCGCTCCAGCCCACCCAAATCATCGGCACTGTCTTGGTGATGGTGGCGATGCTGATTGTGCTTGAGTTCGGCATTAGCCCGCGCCAAAACTTCGACGACCAAATCGGCAGTGGTGGGGGAAGTGTTGGTTATGTCATGCTGACACTGCTCAGCAATGCCATCGGGCGCCCAGCTACGTTTGCCCTCAGCACCCTGCTTGGCCTAGCCGGCATCATGCTGGCATTTGATATCACGCTCGTGCAGATTCTGGCCAGTATCCGGCATGCATTCATCGTCTTGTGGTTGACCATCCGTGGCGACCAGAGTCGCGTGCAGTCCAAACGCATGCCCAAACAACAGTCATTTGTCGAGGATACCGGCACCAGCGAGGCCATCATTACGCCGATTGCGGAGCGTCGCACCAAAGCGCAGTACCGCGAGGAACAAGCGCCGATGCCCGCAGCACCTGCGACGACCAAAGCCGTTGCCAAACCCAAGGCCCCCAAAGAGACGGCCAAGGTGCGCAAAGCCGAGAAGGCCCAAGAAGAGGCCGAGCACATGGAGCTCCTCGACAATATGCTCCAAGGCAATCAACCACGGCCGCCAGTACCAATCAACACCAAACCGGTCAGTAGCGGCCAAGCCGTCCAAACGGCCCTCGATGGCTTTGAGGGTGGAACCGCCTATCGCGCCTGGCCCATGCCACCAACCGATTTTTTGCGCTACTCAGTTGAGGCCACCATCAGCGACGAGGAGCATCGTACCAAATCACGCCTGATCGAGGAGACCCTGGCCAGCTTTAAGGTCGAGGCTCGCGTGGTCAACATCAACGTCGGCCCGGCCGTCACCCAGTATGAGCTCCAACCAGCCGTCGGCGTCAAGGTCAACAAAATCACCACGCTCGACAAAGACTTGGCGTTGGCGCTGGCCGCCCCATCAATTCGTATTGAGGCGCCCATTCCCGGCAAATCAGTCGTCGGTATCGAAATCCCCAACTCGAGTATTTCATCCGTCGCCATGCGCGATATCATCGAGAGCGACGACTTTACGCGCTCCAAGGCCAAACTCAAACTACCACTCGGCAAAGATGTCTCGGGCTCATCGGTGGTCGCCGGCCTGGAGCGCATGCCCCACTTGTTGGTCGCCGGTAGTACGGGTAGCGGTAAATCGGTCGCCATCAACACCTTCATTTGTGCCTTGTTGATGCGCCATACTCCTGATGACCTCAAGTTCATCATGGTCGACCCCAAGCGCGTCGAGCTGGTCGGCTACAACGGCATCCCGCATTTGCTCTCGCCCGTCGTCACCGAGGTCGAACGCGTCGTGCCTACCCTCCAGTGGGCCGTGCGCGAGATGGAGCGCCGCTACAAACTCTTCGCCAAAGTCGGCGTGCGCAATCTCGACAGCTACCGTGGCATGGCGCGCGAGCAGACTGACCTCGAGACGATGCCCTACATCGTGATTATCATCGACGAGCTGGCCGACTTGATGATGATGGCTCCCGACGACGTCGAGACGCTCATCTGTCGCCTGGCCCAGATGGCGCGTGCTACCGGCATCCACCTGATTATCGCCACTCAGCGCCCATCGGTCGATGTCGTGACCGGCCTGATCAAAGCCAACTTCCCATCACGCATGGCCTTTGCGGTCACCTCCCAAATCGACTCGCGCGTCATCCTCGATCAACCCGGCGCCGAGCAGTTGCTCGGCCGCGGTGACATGCTCTTTACGGCAGCCGACTCGCCGCGCACAATTCGTATTCAGGGTACTTACCTGACCGACGATGAAGTCGAGAAGATCGTGCGCTTCTGGCGCACCGCCCAACCGCCCGATGAACCGACCGACGAGAGCAAACCAGCCGACAAACCGCGCACCTCCACCAGCATGCCAGTGGTGGCCCAGACAGGCCATCCCAACACCGAACTCAATCCTGAGGTAGCCAAAGTCGATCGCCTGCCCGTCTACCCGCGTGAGCCCGTGCCCCATGCCGACGAGCCTGTGCGCTCACCGGCCGATGACGACGATGAGGTCGACGAGATGCAACCCATCGCCGAGTACCTGAGCAGTAGCGAACAAGATGCCCTCCTGCCCGAGGCCATTCGCCTCGTGCAACAACACAAGCGAGCCTCAGCCTCATTGTTACAACGACGATTGCGCATCGGCTACAGCAAGGCCTCACAACTCATTGATATGCTCGAGCAACAAGGGATTGTCGGCCCTGCCGACGAAGGGCGCTCGCGCGAGGTGCTCATCAACGATTCACGGCGCCCCGAATAACCCGCACCAACACACAGACGGGCCGGCAGTGCATTTCGCACGTGCCGGCCCGTCATCATGCCCACCAACTTACGAGATATCGACATCACAACCGAATGCTTTGCGGAACAACCCCGCCGCTCGATTGGCATCCCAGACCTCGAGCGCATTGTCACCAGCGGCAATGGTGATAATCTTGACGATGGGTCCAAGCTCAACCGTGACATCCTGCACCACTTGGCTTTTGCGGCGCTCCAAAAACTCCGCCAACCGTAAAATCGCCGACATCTTGGCCACAAGCTCATCGTCGCCGGGACTAAGCACTTGTTTGAGTGACTCAGTCGACACATCACCTTTGCGGTGATAACGCACCAGTAACGCGAGAATCGCCACCTCGCGATGACTAAATCCCTGCATCGTACTATTCAGAATCAGGTACGCACCATGCTTGTGGTGGTCGTAATAATTCACCGCATTGCCGATATCGTGCAAAATCGCCGCATGCCCGAGGAGCTCACGCACATCGGCACCATAGCCGTGCATCGGGTGCATTTGATCGAACATCGACAAGGCCAAATCGCGCACCTTGGCCGAATGAATCGCCTCATAATGGTACATGCGCGCCAGATTATAGACACTAAACGAACGAATATCGGGGATAAGCGGCGAACGCCCATGTGTGAAGTGCTCAAAAAACACCCCCTCGCGCAATCCTTGGCCACTAATCATGATTTGCGCAAATTGACCACGGCGCATCACCTCGGCCAAAATCGAGGCCCCCGCCAAAATCAAGTCGGCCCGATCGCGACTCAGGCCCGGCAGGCTTTCGCGTTGCTTTAACGTAAGACTACGGAATGTTTCAATCAACTCGAACACCCGCTCGGCCTTCAAAATATGCCCGTGCACCCGATCAATCGGATGGTTGCGCATCTTTTGGTCAATCTCGGCCAAAGCACGAATTGTGCCCCCGATACCAGCCAACGTACCGCCGATACCATCCAGCCACGGTACGTTATCAAATTGAGCGCTGATCGCTTTCTGGAGCTCGCGATAATCGCGACTACTAATCGGATCGCTCTTGACAAAGCGATCAGTCAGGCGCACCGCCCCAATCGGTCGACTAATGGTTTGCCCCATCTGTCGTCGATAGGCTTGACTGACCTGCGTACTGCCGCCGCCAATATCAACCACACATCCGTCATGCACATCAAGCGTATTGATGGCGCCCAAAAAGCCGTAGTAGGCCTCCTCATGGGCCGACAGCACTCTGAATTCGAGCCCAGCTTCATCTTTGACGCGTTGCAAAAACTCTTCGCGGTTGGTCGCCTCGCGCACGGCACTCGTTGCTACCGGCACGATACGGTCAACACCGATACCACGACACATCTGATGAAAGAGGCGCATAGTCTTGATGGCCCGATTCATCGGCACAAGCTGCAAATTCCCATCGCTCCCAATTCCATGCGCCAAACGGACCGCCTCGCGGATTTCATCGAGCAACTTGTATGTTTGATGTGGTACATAGCCGACCACAATCATGCGAGTAGTATTTGACCCTAAATCAATGACAGCGATTCTCTCTTGCATACCCTACCTCGTGTTCTTCTGCATGTACCATTGTACGGCATGCACGGCAGACTGTCACAGGCATACCAACGCATAAATTGACGCAGCCAAATCAGCGTGCTATGCTACCAATCGTAGTACCAAATGCATTGCCAAAACGGGGGATCATCCATGATTGATGATTTTGGGCCATCCGGCACGCCACCGATGGTGGGTGAGCGGCTCAATGTCAATGAATGGCTCACATACCTGGCCTCGTATCAATTTGGGCCTGTGATGCCAACCAAGGTGGTCTTGCACCATACCTGGCGCCCTACCGTCGCCCAATGGCAAGGAGCCACCAGCATGAAGGGCATGCAGCGCTATTTTGCGGGCATGGGATGGACCGCTGCGCCGCATTTATTTGCCGCACCCGATGGAATTTGGCTCTTTACCCCTTTGCGTGAGTTAGGCGTCCATGCTGGCACAGGCAACGGCAGTTTCACAAAGGGCTGGTATACCATCGGCCTCGAAATGGTCGGCGATTATGACAACGAGCGCCCCAGTGGCCCGGTGTGGGAGAACACCCTTGCCATTCTTGGTGGCATGTCACTCCGGCTCGGCATCCGCCCCAAACAACTGTTGGCCTTTCATCGCGACTACAGCAGCAAAACCTGCCCCGGCAAGGCCGTCACTCCCGATTGGGTCATCGGTCAAGTCGAGGAGTGGCTGACGCGCAACACGCGGCTCCCTGCCATCAAACCAGGTGCAATCGGCGACCCGAACCCGTCCATCCAAAAACTCCACGATATCCTTGTCCAGGCTGCATGGCGGCGCTTTGGCGATGGCTACAGCCCTGCCTCGCATGTCCATCTCAAAGCGCTGGATATGCGCCTTGGGGCCCCTGTCGGACGGGAACGCAACATCACCTTCGAAAATCGGTCGTATGTATTTGTGCCGTTCGCCCTCGACTCACTCTTCAAAGGTCCGGGGTGGGATAACGCCGGCAGCATGTGGCAGACCATCGGTAGCAGTGTCCCCGCCGAGAATACATTTGAGCGCCTGCTGCTCGACGAGACGATGCGCGTCGGTGGTACAGGGTTTCGACCCGATAATCCATTCCATTTGTACGTGTTTGCCAATCGCGACGTCGGCCCACCCCTACGGCCTGCCAGCATGGTCGAAATCAACAATTTGATGTATGTCTACCAAATCTTCGCTGGCGAGACGCTCTATGTCCAAAGTAACGACCCTACCAACGTCGATTGGCGCAAATTGTCGCGACTCAGTTATCTCGGTGGGCGCATCGATGAACCTACCGTCACCATTCGCGATGGACTCCTCGCTGAGACATACCGTCAAATGGACTCGACCTACCACACCAGCTGGCAGTTCCACCAACTTGCCCGTGCCTGGGCCATCGGCACGCCGATCGGCTTATCCCAAAACACCTACATCGATGGCACGCAGTACATGTACCAGGTCTACGCCCACGATGTCTTATTCATCAAAGTTCCCGAATGGCAAAAAGTGCACCGCCTGAGCACATTGCAGGCCAGCGCGCGCCGCCGCAACCCAATAGGATCCCTATGAGCAATGATCTTCGCAGTGTGTACGAACGTGCCGGTGGTGACGAGCCATTCCGCAAGTTGGTCGACATTTTTTACCGTAACGTGATGGCAGACCCACGCATCAACTACATGTTCCCAGCCGATCTTGAGCCCGGCAAAAAGTGGCAGTTTTTGTTCATCACCCAATACTTTGGCGGGCCAACCCGCTACATCGAAGAGCGTGGTCATCCGCGTTTGCGCATGCGCCACATGCCGTTTGCCATTGGCACGAGCGAGCGCAACGCCTGGGCTGAGGCCATGCTATCTGCCATCGACGAAGTCGGCTTCGAGCCCGAAATCGCCGACATCATGCGCAATTATTTCACTAGCACGGCGACTTTTATGATGAACCGCAGCGACAGCGATATCCCGCTCGGCGGATAATTCAACCGATTCCACACAAAAACGTGGGGAGGGAGCACGCATGCTCCCTCCCCGTGATTGTATCAATCGCTACTTCATGTTAGCGATGACTGCGTCCGCAAACTCCGAGGTCTTGACCTCTTTGGCGCCGTCCATCAAGCGCGCAAAGTCGTAGGTCACAACCTTTGCGCCGATAGTCTCTTCGATGGCGTTGATAATCATGTCAGCCGCCTCGGTCCAGCCCATGTGACGCAACATCATGTCACCGCTGAGCACCACGCTACAGGGATTGACCTTGTCGAGATTGGCGTACTTGGGGGCAGTGCCGTGCGTCGCCTCGAAGATGGCATGGCCGGTCACGTAGTTGATGTTGCCACCCGGCGCAATACCGATACCACCGACCTGCGCGGCCAAGGCGTCGCTCAAGTAGTCACCGTTCAAGTTGAGGGTGGCAATCACATCGAAGTCCTCGGGGCGGGTCAATACCTGCTGCAAGGCGATGTCAGCAATCGCATCCTTGACCAAAATCTTGCCGCTGGCCAAGGCGGCCTTCTGCTCGGCGTTGGCGGCAGCCTCGCCACTGGCCTTCTTGGTGCGCTCATACTGGGCCCAGGTGTAAACCTTGTCACCGAACGTCTGCTCGGCCAACTCGTAGCCCCAATCCAAGAAGGCACCTTCGGTGAACTTCATGATGTTGCCCTTGTGCACCAAGGTCACGCTCTTGCGCTTGTGCAAAATCGCATATTCAATGGCCGAGAAGATCAGGCGCTGTGAGCCCGTCTTACTCACTGGCTTGATACCGATACCGACCTCGACGACGTCGTTGTTGTTACCGATTTGCTTATTGAACGACCCGGTCTTCTCGCTCGTACCGAAACGAATTTTGGCGAAGTCCTTGGGGAAGTTCTCCGCAAAGAACGCCAACACCTTGGCGGCCTCGTCTGATCCGGCCACATACTCGATACCGGCGTAGATGTCCTCGGTGTTCTCACGGAAGATGACCATGTCCACCTTCTCAGGTGCTTTGACTGGTGATGGCACACCCGTAAACCAGCGCACTGGGCGCAAACAAACGTACAAGTCGAGCATCTGGCGCAACGCCACGTTCAAGCTCCGAATGCCCTTACCGATTGGCGTGGTCAATGGGCCCTTGATGCCGACCAAATAGTGATTGAAGGCCTCGACGGTGGCGTCTGGCAACCAGTTGCCCGTCTCGTTGAACGCCTTCTCACCGGCCAACACCTCGAGCCACTCGATGTTGCGCTGGCCGTTGTAGGCTTTGGCCACGGCCGCATCAAAAATGCGCACGCTGGCATGCCAAATATCGGGGCCTGTGCCATCACCAATCACAAATGGAATGACTGGATTATTGGGCACCTGAAGCTTACCATCGCGAATGGTGATCGCCTCACCACGAGTTGCACGGTACTGGGTAACATTGCTCATCGTACTCTTGCCTCTTCGTATTGAAATAGATTGGCTGGATGTATCCGCAGCCAAACGAGTCACAGAATTTGAATGTGCGCCATTATAGCACGATTGTGTCATATCGATGTAACGCACGCGACCATCCGTTCAATTTGACACAATCGCCAAACAACTTATAATAACGCCGAGGAAAAAATCTCTGCAGTCTTACTTTGTCTAATCGAGGATATGCCATGCTCGATGCGTATGTGCCAATATTGGCCATGTTTGGGATTGCGGCATTTATTGCCGTCTTCGTTATCACACTCTCTCGTTTCCTTGGCCCCCAAAAGCCAACCGTCCGCAAACTCGCTCCATATGAGTCAGGCATGGAGCCGATCGGCGATGCGATGAGCCGCTTCCCCATCAAGTTCAACTTGGTGGCCATGAGCTTCATCCTCTTCGACATCGAGGTCATCTTCTTCTTCCCATATGCCTTGGTCTATCGCGATTTGGGCGTCCCCGGCTTATATGCCATGGGCATCTTCGTGTTGGTTCTTTTGGTCGGTCTCATTTACGAATGGAAAAACGGAGCACTCACATGGGATTAGAGACCAAAGCCGGCGACATGGGCGTAGTCACCACGTCGCTCGAGACAGTCGTCAATTGGGGTCGCACCAATGCAATGTGGCCATTGCTCTTCGGTTTGGCCTGTTGTGCCATCGAGATGATGGGCGCCCAAGGCGCCAACTATGACTTGTCGCGCTTCGGCATGGAGATTAACCGTGCCTCGCCGCGCCAGGCCGACCTCATCATCGTGGCTGGCCGCGTTTCGCGCAAGATGGCCCCGGTCATCCGCCGCTTGTACGACCAGATGTCAGAGCCTAAGTGGGTCATCGCCATGGGTGACTGTGCTTCGTGTGGTGGCGTGTTCAACAACTACGCCATCGTGCAAGGGGTTGACGAGGTCATCCCGGTCGACGTCTACGTCGCCGGTTGCCCACCACGCCCCGAGGCCTTGATCGACGGCATTGTCCAACTCCACAAAAAAGTCGAACGTATGAAGCTTGATGGCACGTTGCGCGATCGCACGCCCATTCATGTATAGGCGAGGGGAAGTTTCGCAATGGAGAATGCAACCGTCCTAGCGCGCTTACAAGAGCGCTTCGCTGACAACATCGGCGCCATTGGTGCAATGCGCAGTGGCGAGATCACCATCGGCATCCCGCGCGAGCTCATCGTCGAGGTCACCACGTTTTTGCGCGATGACAGCGAGTTGGCCTACAACTTCCTCGAGAACTTGTGTGCCGTCGACTATCTCGGCCGCACGCCACGCTTCGAGATTGTCTACCACTTGCTCTCGTTCAAAAACCGCCACCGCATCACCCTCAAGGTCGGCGTCCCCGCCGAAGACACCCACGTGCCAACCTTGACCGGCGTCTGGCAGACGGCCAACTACCAAGAGCGCGAGGCGTTCGACATGTTCGGCATCATCTTCGATGGTCATCCGAACCTCGAGCGTATTTTGATGCCCGATGACTGGAACGGTCATCCACAGCGCAAAGACGTGCCTCTCGGCTACGAAGAGGTGGCGTTCAACATCAACGACGACCAGATTTATGCCCGCAAGCCCTTTGCCAAAGAGTAAAGGGGAGGGAGTTATATGACGACGATTGACCATTCACTCTCCGTACCATCACCCAAAAGCATCACGGGGCCAGCGCTCGCCGGCAAAACCGAGACGATGGTACTCAACATGGGTCCCCACCACCCCAGCACCCACGGCGTGTTGCGTTTGGTGGTCGAGCTTGACGGCGAAACAGTCGTCAATGTGGCTCCTGATCTCGGCTTTTTACATACTGGCATCGAAAAGAACATGGAGTACAAGACCTACCAGCAAGCGGTGGTCATGACCGATCGCACCGACTACCTGGCACCGCTCTCAAACAACTTGAGCTACGTGCTGGCCGTCGAGAAGTTGCTCGATTGTGAAATCCCCGAGCGTGCCACCACAGCCCGCGTCTTGTTGGTCGAACTCCAGCGCATCTCGAGCCACTTGGTCTGGTTGGGCACCCACGCCCTCGACCTGGCGGCCATGAGTGTCTTCTTGTACGGCTTCCGCGAGCGTGAGCAAATCCTCGACATCTTCGAGATGGTCTCGGGTGCCCGCATGATGACCAGCTACTTCCGCGTCGGCGGCTTGGCATACGACTTGCCCAGCAACTTTTTGCCGACCGTCAAAGCCCTGCTCGACATCATGCCCGCCCGCATCGACGAGTATGAGTCGCTCCTGACCAATAACATCATCTGGCAAGAGCGCACCATGGGCGTTGGCGCCATCGACACCGCTGCCGCAATCCAGTACGGCCTGACCGGCCCCGGCTTACGTGCCACCGGTATCTCGTGGGACCTGCGCAAAGACATGCCCTACTGTGGCTACGAGACCTACAAGTTCAACGTGCCGGTCGCCAAAAACGGCGACATCTACGACCGCTACTTGGTGCGTGTGGCCGAAATGCGCGAGAGCGTCAAGATTGCCACCCAAGCCTGGCAGCGCCTCAAGGACATGGGCCCCGGCGCCTACGTCACCAGCGACCGCAAGGTTGCGCCACCACCCAAGAGCGAGATTACCCACAGCATGGAGTCACTGATTCACCACTTCAAGTTGTGGACCGAGGGTTTCAAGCCACCTCGCGGCGACGCCTTGGCAGCCATCGAATCGCCGCGCGGCGAGTTGGCTACCTACATCGTCAGCGACGGCAGCCCCAAACCATATCGCGTGCACTTGCGCACACCGTCGTTCATCAACCTGCAGGCGTTGCCCCACATGGCCAAAGGCCAGTTGGTTGCCGACCTGGTTGCCTTGATTGCCTCAATGGATCCCGTGTTGGGAGAAGTAGATCGCTAAGCGGGTACCCGCTATTTGAGTAGGACAACCGTATGTCACTCCGTCAACAACATGGTGCTGAGATTGATGCCATCTTGGCCCGCTACCCACAAAAGCGCAGCGCGATTTTGGCGCTCCTCTACATCGCCCAAGACACCTATGGTCGTTTGACCGACGAGGCCATCCGCGAGGTCGCCCAAATCATCGACATGCCACCGACCGATGTCTTCGAGGTCGTCGGCTTCTACACCCTGCTTTACGACGACAAGGTCGGCAAGATGGTGTTGCAGGTCTGCGACGACGTGCCATGCGCCTTCTGCGGTGGCGAGGACTTGGTGCGCAACCTCGAGAGCAAGTTGGGCATCCACTGTGACCAGACCACGCCAGATGGGCTCTTTACCCTGCAACGCGTCAAGTGTTTGGCCGCCTGTGACAAGGCGCCCATGCTCCAGGCCAATCTCGACTACTACGGCAACCTCGATACCCCCGAGAAGGTCGATGACCTCTTGACCCAGTTGCGCGCGCGCATCGCCAACAACGATCGCATCAGCATTTCGGGTCGCCAAGCCGATTTGTAAAAAACACAACCCCCGGTCTGTAGAGACGCATGGCCATGCGTCTCTACAGACCGGGGCGTTTTTATCGCCCATCCCCCCCCAAAATGTTTCCGCCCCGGGCGG
>JBKCLM010000142.1:0-19442 GCA_046300655.1 Chloroflexota bacterium
GCGCGTGCGCCCTCGGTGGCCAAGCCATGACCCCAGTGGGTACTTGCAATCCGCCAGCCAATCTCAACACACGGCGTAAATGATGCCTCAAAGCGCGGTACAGCGAGGCCGATATAGCCAATAAAGTCAGGCATATCGCGCAACTCGACGGCAAACAAACCAAATCCGTTGGTTTGCCAACTGGTCTGAATGCGCATAATAAACGCATCGGTTTGTGCCTCGGTCAGACTCGGACCGAGCCAGCGCATCACAGCGGGATCTTGGTTGATTGCGGCAAATGCAGCCAGGTCGTCATCGCGCCATTGGCGCAAAAGCAGGCGGTCAGTTGTCAGATACATCGTTCTTTCTCGCATGAACCAATTGAGATGCGCATCATACCACACACAGACGGGGCACACGATTGTGTGCCCCGTGCGCGTCTTTGAGCTGATGCGAATAAACTACGGCGTCCAGATGGTGCCGTCTGGCCAGCGGGCCTGGGTCCATTCGACGATCTTGTTCTCGGCTGGGTACTTGGCGGCTTTGGCCTCGTCGAAGTCGACACCCCAGCCCGGCTTGTCGTTGACGTACACATAGCCACCATGCACTTCGGGGCAACCGGGGAAGACGTCGTACAGGTTCTGACCGAAGTGAATAACCTCTTGGATGCCGAAGTTCGGGCTACACAAATCGAGATGCACATTGGCGGCATGCCCGATGGGTGAGACGTCGCCCGGACCGTGCCAGGCGGTGCGCACGCCGAATTGCTCCGCAAAGGCGGCCAACTTGCGCGCTGGTGTGACACCACCGATGGCTGATACGTGGGTGCGGATGAAGTCGATGAGTTGCTCAGCGATCAACGGCTTCCACTCGGCGGCATTCACGTGCAACTCACCCATGGCAATCGGCGTGGCGCATTGCTCGCGAATGCGGCGGAACCACTCGATTTGGTCGGGCGCCAGTGGATCCTCGAGGAAGAACAAGCGATATGGCTCGACCTCTTTGGCCATGCGCATGGCATCGATTGGCGCAATGCGCTCGTGGATGTCGTGGAGCAAGAACAGGTCGAAGCCGATTTTGCTGCGAATGTAATCGAACATCTTGGGGATTGAGCGCGCATACACATCGGGCTGGTAGTAGGCACCGGGGAAGTTCGACTCCGGGTTCTCTAATCCCTTAATGCGATGCGTCGCCTGTGGTGCAGCCGCACCAGGCGAGTTATTCTCGGCGGTAATTTCTTTGATGCGACCACCGTAACCGCCCATTTGACAGCGCACAGCCAAGGCGCCACTCTCTTGGTACTTGATCACGTTCTCGAGCACTTCTTGGGGATCACGGCCATCGGCATGGCGATAGACCATGGCGCCCTCGCGCATTTTGCCGCCCCACAAATCGTAGACGGGCATATTGGCGATTTTGCCTTTGATGTCCCACAAGGCCATGTCGACACCGCTGATGGCGTTGTTCAACACTGGGCCGTTGCGCCAGTATGAATTGACCATCATCATCTTCCACATGTCTTCGCTGTTGCGTGGGTCGCGACCGCGGAGCAGGGGATCCAGATAATCCTCGACGGCCTTGACGACCAGCGTGGCCCGCTGGGTGAAGGTGGCACAGCCAAGTCCGTAGAGGCCATCTTGATCGGTCTCAACCTTGACGACGATAATCCCGATGCCATCGGGCGCAGTCAAAAAAGCTCGAACGCGGGTAATTTTCATTGATACTACTCCATGTATCCAGCACCGGCGTGGCGCATACACATGTCACCACGCCGATGAACACTAGCTTATGACCACAACCGATCCCAGCTATTGGCGTTGTCCCACTCGGGCGTTGGCTCAAAGAAGCCGCTGCCTTTGACCAGATGCTCTTTGACCACCTCAAGATTGACGTCGAAGCCGAGGCCGGGGCCGGTGGGCACCTCGATGTAGCCGTTCTTGATAATCTTCTCGGTTTTGCCGTTGATGGAGATGAAATCGCTCCAGAACGGCTCCTCGGAGAAGTGATGCTCGAGGGCGATGAAGTTCTCAGTGGCTGCCGCACAATGGACGCTGGCCATGGTGCTGACCGGCGTACCGGCCATGTGCAATGCCATGCTGACACCCTTCTCGGCAGCATAATCACCGATGCGCTTGGTCTCCATGATGCCACCGCTGGTGGCCATATCGGGGTGAATCACGTTGACGCCACGGGCATCGAGCAATGGCTTGAAACCGTCGAGGGCAAAGATATCCTCACCGGTACAAACCGGTGTATGCAACTCGCGCTCGAGTTGAACCCACTGGTCGGTGTACTGCCACGGCACAAGGTCTTCGAGCCAGGCCAGATTGTAGGGCTCGAGCGCTTTGCCAAGTCGGATACAGCTATCAATACCGATATGACCGAAGTGGTCGGCAGCGATTGGCACCTCGTAACCCACTGTCTCACGCACCTTGGCCACATACTCGACAATCATGTCGAGGCCCTTGGGGGTGATTTGGACATGGGTGAACGGGTGCTGGAGCGTATGCAGGTTGAGCATCTTGTCAAAGTGGGTGCGGTCGCCGGTGGGGAGCATGCCGGCTGGATAGGTCAGGGCACCCTCGACACCGATCAACGGCTGAATACCGACGTCCATTTTGAGCATGGTGAATCCCCACGAGATGCGCTCCTTGAGGCGCTCGCCCATGGTTACGCCATCGGGCTCGTTGGGGGTGTCACAGTACATGCGCACCTTCTCGCGGTACTGCCCACCGACAAGCATGTAGGCGGGCACGCCATAGGCCTTGCCGGCGAGGTCCATCAGCGCCATTTCGACGCCCGAGACACCGCCGCCTTGGCGACCATGATGACCGAACTGCTTGATTTTGCGGAACAAGCGATCGACGTTGCACGGGTTCTCACCGAGCAAACGGCTCTTGAGCATCAAGGCGTACTTGGCTGAAGCCAAGTCGCGTACCTCACCCCACCCGCTGATGCCTTGGTTGGTGTCGATGCGGATGATGCTGAAATGCCAGTGATCCCAGCCGACGGTGGCAATGCGCATGTCGGTGATTTTGAGATCGCTGGGGCTCGACGAACGTCGAATGTTATCCTCGGGGCGTTGGCTCATTTGTTGTTCGCTTTCTTCCAGGCTTGGTAATCGGCTTCGATGTCTTCGCGCCACGTTTGTACGTCGATTTCACCGCTGGTATACTTACCCTCACCGATACGCATCTTGCCGAACTCGTCGCGCACACGAATGTTTTCGCTCTCCTCAACCACCTCTTGGACGAGGTGTGGTGGGATGACGATGATGCCGGTAGGTGTGCCTAACACAATATCACCCGGCATGACAGTAATTCCGTCAATGCGCACGGGGATGTTGATACCAAGCAGTGTCATATCAGCGATGGCGGTTGGATCAAAGCCACGCACGTAGAAGTTGACGTTATCGAGTTGGACGAGACCGGCCAAGTCACGCACGCCGCCGTCGATGACAGCACCAGCTTGGGTACGTTTGGCCACGGCAGTGCCGAGGTTATCACCGACCAATGTGCCGTCTTTGACTTTGCCGTAGAGGTCGGCAACCATCACGTCGTTGCGCTCGAGTTGCTCGATAATCCACGAGTTTTGGCCACCGATTTTGCCACGGCCGGCGTTGAGGCCTGATTGTTGCGTCACTTCGTGGAAGTCGGGGCGGTGTGGGACAAAGGCGGCGGTGACGGCGCGACCGACGGTAATTTTGCCGGGATGCGTCTCTTTCCAGTTCCCAGCGAACTGCAGGTGGTAGCCGTGGCGGCGCAATGTGCCCCAGGCCTCCTCGGTGGTCACCAGCTTCATGCGCTCAATCAAATCGTCGGGCACCTTGGGGCGACCATCGGCGAAGCGCTCGAATGGGTTCTTTGGCGTCAAGGCAATCATCGCCTCACGGGGCGGCTGTACATTCCAACTCATCGGACGTTCCTTTCAACTATGAAACACGCACAAGGTTCATCCCTTGCGCAGAAACCATCAATGTGTCCAACCCAACAGACGTTGAGCCTTGCTACAGTCGTACATACCTTCTTTGTCGGCCAACTCCTTGGTGACAGTGACATGAGGGTGCCATTGCGTAATCAGGTCGATACTCTTCTCAGCCATGACAGTAGTAGGCGCCACGATATAGAAGGCCTCGTGCCCAACATATGGTGCGTCAATCACTGCCAAGCACGCACGCGCCGCTGACTCTGCGAGCGTATATGCCCAGAGTTGTTTGGCATTACCTTCAGAGTTATGACTGGCACGCTCTTGGGCCATTGGGAGCGATTCGACCACCCAATGAAAGCGCAACGATGCGATAGTCATATCCTCGTAGCGACGGGCTATTGAGTCGCCTTGAATCTCACAAATCCACTTCGAAAGGCTATACGGCTCTTCGTTGTAGGTGGGATGGGCCTCGGTCAAGGGCAAAAAGTCGTACTTGGGCCAGCGACTGTAGACTGCGCCGACCGAATTGATACTTGAGGCTTGCGTTACGCGCTTGATACCACATTTGGCAGCTGCCAAGAGCGCATTGTAACTGCTCGTGACATTGTTGTTGTGGATGACGTGCTCTGGGTGGCCATGTGGCGATGGATAGGCTGCAAGGTGTATGAGCACATCAAAGCCATTGATGGCATCATAAAACGACTGATAATCGGTGAGCTCCGCGTTGATGTACTCAACACTCGCAGGGACGCTCCCCTCGGGCGGAGCGACACGGTCGATGTTCCGCACATGATGACCGCGTTCGACTGCCATGCGCAGCACGTGTTTGCCGACGCTGCCACTCCCACCCGTTACCGCAATTTTCATGGACATTCATCCTTTCCGCGGCTGGTGCTGACCAGCCGCGGGTGTACCTGACTTGATTATTACTTGTAGACGACCTCACGCAACCCACGGATATAGCCGATGGCGTACAAGCGACCAAACGCCGAATAGCCGGCGTTCTCGTTGCTGTCACCGGCCACGGTTGGTACGTGGTCTGGGCGCAACACACCCTCAAAGCCGATATCTTTGTAGGCCTGCATACAGGCGGTCATATCGGTCTTGCCGTCGTCGTGCCACGTCTCCTCGAACTTATCCTTTGTGCCACGCACATCGCGGAAGTGGACGAAGAAGATCTTGTTTTGCTTGCCGAAATGGCGGATAACACTAGGCAAATCGTCGGTCATCAAGGTGAAGTTACCTTGGCACAAGGTCACGCCGTTGACCGGGCTTGGAATCATGTCGATCAAGCGTTGGTAGTTATCAACGGTACGCATGATGCGACCGACGCCACGGATTGGTGAACGCGGCGGATCATCGGGGTGCATGGCCAGCTTGACGCCGGCTTTTTCGGCAACGGGAATCACGCGCTTGAGGAAGTACTCGAGGTTGACCCACAACTCTTCTTCACTGATGGGACCAAGCTCAGTATTGGGCGCATGCTCCATCAGGGCATGGTCGTAGCTGGTGACCACGCTACCACCGCGGGATGGAGTGGTGGTGGCGGTACGCATCCAGTTGAAGTCGGTCATCCACTCATAGCACCAGACGGGGATGCCGAGGCGGCCCATGTTTTCGATGAGTTTGCAGGTCTCATCGATTTCAGCGTCACGCCCGGGCAAGCCACGCTTGGCGAGGTTGAGGGGTGGGCGCGACTCGATGACCTCGAGCTTGAACCCGGCATCCTCGTAGCGCTGCTTCATGCGCAACAATGGCAAGTAGTCACAGGCACTGTCACTCCCGTTGAATGGCTCATTGAACGGCAGACCACCAACCGCATGGTCAATGCCACATTGCTTTGACAATGTCCACAGCATCGATGGATTTGGTGGCAAAAACTCGGCAATCTTAATCATGACGATCTCCTCTGTGTATCTGCATCTAGTTGGAGGTGCAAGCGCCAGCACCGCTGCTGACCAGCCGCCAACGTGGCATATGTAGTTGTACGTGTATATGCGTCGCTGAGCGCATCATATACACCTATAGCGGGCTCAACACCCATGTTGTAATGGGGTGAGCCGCCGTCGTTACTCCAGGCACCGGCATTAAGCCAGATGGCAAGTTGTGGCACCTGCGTGATATCCCAATCCATTGTCAGGCAGCCATCACGCGCAATTACTTGCACCCATCCAGCGTTGAGCACATCGCTATACAGTTTGACTGCCATCCCACTCTGGTGAGACGGCAGTCGTTGCAAATCAATAGCCGCAGTCGCACTGATACGAATAGCACGCGCTGATTCGGCGACAAAATTACCAGTTTCGTTGGTATGCCAAAACGTTGTACCAGTTGGTGTATTGAGCGACATACCCTCTTCGAGTGCAATCAATGGATGTGCACACCAAATCCAGTGCATATCATTTGTGCTGTGATTGGAGACTGCATAATCGAACTGAAGTGTATTGTTAGTACTGATAGTGATCGTGCGTTCGAAGCGATACGGCAGCACGATACCATGCCAAATGCTACGGCAGGTTACATGGGTGGCATGCGACTCAAGCTCCCAGGTTGGGGCTTGGCACCACAATTCACCGTGGTCTGGCAACAGCTGATTTTGCCATGGAGGTGCCGGGTAAAGACAGCGCCCGACGGTCGGGTAGCATTCATCCCACCCGCCTGTATCTGCCTCGTCGACATAGTTGGCCGTTGCTGGCACGCGCACATACGGCATGCGTGGATGACGCCACAACCAATCGCGCCCTGTCCGTAGGTCACGGATCTGAGCGATTTTGGCACCAAGTTCAGGGATGAATTCACAACGCATCACATCGTTATGTATCACCACCCGCCCAAAACCATCAACAGCGCGATACTCCTCAACAACAGGCATGCCCGACTCCTCAGAATGACTGGTATGGTCTCTCGTCGCATCATGCACAAAAAGGGCGCACCACACCGGCACGCCCTTTAAAATTCATAACTACACTGGCAGCACATCCGTCAAGTCAGAAGCAGGAAGCACAGGATGTTGTTTGTGCAACACACACGACGCCACCTGAGTCTGCTTGACTCGGTACAACGGTGGTGATGCAGTTAAGCATTCATCCTTGGCATATGGACAACGCGGCGCAAAGCGACATCCTTTGCCCCCCTTGTCAGATATCTCTGACTCCTTAACACTCAAACCATCAGTCCCCCAGCGCCGATCGAGATCAGGCCACGGAATGGAGTCAATCAGGAGTTGTGTATAGGGATGCTCTGGCTTTTGGATGACGCTATCGATATCGCCGGCCTCCATCACACCGCCCTTGTACAACACCACGATGGAGTTAGCCACGTGGTAGGCAGTCGTGAGGTCGTGGGTGATATAGACAATTGACACGCCATGATCACGATGCAATCCGCGCAACGACTCGAGGATGTTGGCACGAAGTGAAGCATCGACCATCGAGACTGGCTCGTCTGCGACAAGTACCTTGGGCTTGAGCAACAAGGCACGTGCGACGTTGATGCGCTGGCGCTGACCACCGGAGAGCTGGTGCGGGAAGCGGCCGAGGATGTCCTCGGGGCGCAGACCTACCGCACTCAAGGCCTCTTCCATTTTGGAGCGGGCTTCGGCTTTGCTCTTGGCCAACTTAAACTTCTCGATTGGCACAGTCAGCAAATGGTCAACGGTGTAGAACGGGTTGAACACGGCAAACGGATCTTGGAACACAGCTTGGACTTCGCGGCGGAACGTCATGCGCGCATCGCCACGCAGATTGCGAATATCCTCGCCTTTGTACAAGATTTGGCCTTGAGTGGGGTCAATAAAGCCCAGCAGAAGCATAGCCAGTGTGGTTTTGCCGCTACCGCTTTCGCCAGCGACGGTCAAAATCGTCGGGTCTTCTTCTTTGAGGACCATCGAGAAATCGGCCAAGGCAGTGGTACCGGCTTCGGAGAAGAAACCGCGGGTGTATGTCTTGGTCACATTGCGAAATTCAAGCAAATTCGCCACGGCTACGCCCTTTCCGAATAAAGATGACAAGCAACCAAGCGATCGCCGTCATACCGTTCGACTGCCGGAATGTCTGTTTTGCAGATATCCATGGCTTTATCACAACGAGGGTGGAAGGCGCATCCACTCGGGATGCGGAGTAGTGATGGCGCCAATCCCGGAATTCCTTGGAACACACCCTTATTGGAGAGATTGGGCAAGCTCTTAATCAACGCTTGCGCATACGGGTGCATCGGGTTGGTGAACATGTCGCGTACTTTGCTGACCTCAGTCAAGCGACCAGCATACATGACGGCGACTTTGTCGACAAACTGCGCCATCAAGCCCATGTCATGGCCAATCAAAATAACGGCAGTGCCGATTTCTTTTTGGACACGATCGATGGTCTCCATCACTTGGCGTTGGGTGACGACGTCAAGGGCACTTGTCGGCTCGTCAGCGATAATGACTTGTGGCTTGAGCAAAATACCGATGGCAATACAAACACGCTGCTTCATGCCACCGCTCAGCTCGTGCGCATACATCGTGTAGACGTTACGTTTGAGGTCAACTGACTCAAGGGCTTGCATACAGCGCTCGGCGATGTCATCTTTGGACATCTTGGGGTCATGCGCTTTGACGGCGTCGGCCATTTGGGCACCAATGCGCATCACCGGGTTAAGCGAGTTCATAGCGCCTTGAGGAATGTAGGCGATGCGGCTGAGACGAGCCATACGCATCTCTTCTTCGCTGAGTTTCATCAAGTCGACGCCACCGACAGTCACGCTACCACCCTCGATACGACCTGGCGGCTTAATCATGCGCATCATGGCCAGCGCCATGGTGCTCTTGCCTGAGCCCGACTCACCGACCAACCCCAACTTCTCACCGGCGTTCAGATCAAGGTTGATGCTGTTAAGCGCTGTAGCACGACCGAGGTCGGTATAGTATGACACTTGCAGGTCACGAATTTGCAAAATAGGTGTCATTGAGTTACTCCGTTCGCCGTATACGAGGATTGGCTAACTCATCCAACCCCATGTTAATCAGGGCCAATCCACTCAAAATGAGCACCATGGCAGATGCCGGCCAAATCGGCCACCACCACCAACCATTAAAGAATGCACCTTGTGATTGAGCTGCCCAGATGATGTTGCCCAAGAGTGGCTCACGGAGTGGGCCGAGACCGACGATGGCCAAGTAGAACGACGAGAATACGCCGTTGAAGACTTGACTGACAAACGAAGCAGCGATGAACGGCAACAGATTCGGCAAAATCTCACCGAAGATGATGCCACCATTGCCGACGCCGGAGAGCTTAGCAACCGACACAAATTGACGCTCTTTCATGGAGAGCACTTGTGAGCGGATAACTAAGGTTGGTCCCATCCATGCCAGCATCACCACGATGCCGGCCATCGTAAATATGGTGACGTCGCGCTTGTCGAGCGAGGCAGCAATAATGATTTGAATCATGAAGACCGGTATCGGCGTGAGGATTTGACAGATACCTTTGACGATTGTGTCAAAGAGACCACCGAAATAAGCCGAAGTAAAGCCCAAAATGACGCCGATAAAGGTACCAACAGCACCAGCAATGACGCCAATCAACGCCGTCTGCCACATGCCTTTGACCATCGCTGCATGTAAGTCACGACCGAAAAAGTCACTCCCCATAGGCAACTTACCAGGCCATTCAGGATTACTGAAATCAAGCAAGCCGGGTGGTTGCTTGGGCTTTGCTTTGAGGGGATAGGCACGGGCCTCATCAACCGTCAGAAAGCCATGCAAAGTGAACAAAATCAAGAAGATGATAATGCCCAAACCAATCGCCAAACTCTTGTTTCGTCGAAGGTAGCCACTGAGCAGCTTCCAACGACTGGGTTGAATTGGCGGAGCAATTGTTGTCGCCGTCGTCATCATGTGCTCCTTAGTCTTGTTTGATACGCGGATCAAGTAACGGGTAAAGGAATTCGACGAGCACCATTAAGGTGGCGACCGACATGGTAATAAAGAGCACAATACCGTAGATGACCAAGAAGTCGTTGGCTTGGATGGCTTGGCTGAGCTTTTGGCCGAGGCCGGGCAGCGCATACAGACTCTCGACTACGGCGCCGGATGTAATCAAGCTACCGAGCGCCAAAGCAAACCCGGTGACTTGGGGCAACAACGCGTTGCGCAAGTAGTAATCACGGAAGATGGTACGACCATTCAGGCCCTTGTGCTCAGCAAAATTCACATAGTCTTCGCCTTGGATGGTGATACCCATACCACGCATCGAGAGCACCCAACCTCCGACCGATCCAAGGATCATCGAAATAGCAGGGAGTACTTGGTGCCAGGCGACGTTCATAAGAAATGAAAACGACCAGTCTGGCGCAATGCCAGTTGAATATGCTTGACCCAGAGGGAATAATTTCAAACGGAAAGCCAAGAAGAAGAGCAAGAAGATCGCCAACAACACTGGCGGCACGCCCATAAACATGATGAACGGTGTCGCCACGGACTTCATCCAACCTGGCGACTTTGGCCAGGCAGCAATAGCGCCCAGCAAGTTCCCAATCACAAATGAAAGAATCGCCGAGACGAAGAGGAGCACGATGGTCCAGGGCAGTGACTCGTAGATAATCTCAAGAACAGTCTTAGGGAAACGGTTGAGTGAGACGCCCAAATCAAGGCGCGCGACGCTCCCGATATAGTCAACGTATTGTTCCCACAATGGCTTATCAAGACCGAACTTCTTGTTATACGATGCCACAATCACTTCGAGGTCACTCGCCGAAAATCCACCGGTACGAGCAAGTTCTGCGAAGCGTTCGCGAATCGGATTACGGTCAGACATACGTGGGATAAAGAAGGTTATTGTAGAAGCGGCCCACACTACCATTAAGAGGAAGGCCAGACGCCGAAGGATTAAACGCAATTTCACAGTACTCTCCTAGCCTTCAGCCGGTGGATAAACAACGCCATCGTTGTGGCGAGTACTACACAATCTTTACTTACGCAGAGTCAGTGAAAGTATGGGGTATGTACAGTCCGGCGTCATGTATGACGCCGGACTGTGAAGAAGAGAGACTAGTTAGCCTTCTTCAGGTTGGCGATCACGAGTGGGGCGGTGTGGTGCCAGAAGGCGCCATTGGTACCGCCGGCCAAGTTATCAGCCGTTGGCCAGTTGGTCCAGTAGGTCTGGTTGTATGGAATGCGGTGCAACCACTGAATCACTGGAATGTCGATTTGATCCTTCCAGTAAATCTCCATAGCCTTGGTGGCCAACTCGGTGAACTTAGGATCGCTTGATGAGAGAGGAGCCATCTCGTCGAGGATCTTGTCATACTCTGGATTGCTGTAGCGTGAGAAGCGGTTACCGCCAGCGGTGGTACCGATTGAAGCGCTATAGCGGCTGTGGTAGAGCTGCAATGCGGCCTCTGGATCGCCTAAGCTGGCGCCGTGACCGAACATATACAAGCCTTCCTTACCATCGGCCATGTTCTGGTAGGCATCGGCACCGAAGTTCACGTCAGCCTCGAAGCCAGCAGCACGCAACATTTCGACCAAGACTGGTACGATGTCGCTGTGGATGCCTTCGAAACCGTTGATGACTGCGTTAACCGTCTTGCCGTCCTTCTCCCAGAAGCCGTCGCCGTTCTTGGCAAAACCGGCCTCGGTCATCAACTTCTCGCTCTCGGCCAAGTCAAACTTGCCGGGCTGGAGTTGCTCTTCGAGGGCCTTCATGCCAGGAGTGTCAGCGAACTTCTGCAAGCCTGGGTACATTGGGAATGGATAGATGGTAGCAACCTTGGCACCCTCGTACACGACCTCATTGATGGTGTCGCGGTCGACGGCCAAGCTCATAGCACGGCGTACGCGTACGTCGCTATATGGCTCGATCTGGGTGTTTACCCACAAGCTGTTTGGCCACCAGTCGAGGTAACCGTATGGTGGGTTGTTGCCGGTGTGGGTGGTAACCTTGGGGTTTTGAGCCAAGATGTTACCAATCACTGAGCTACGCATGTCCAAGGTGGCATCGTACTCGTTGTTTACAACTTTCTGAGCGACCACGTCCATGTTTTGACCGACGGTACCACCGATGTTGGTGATAACGACGCGCTTGACCTCAGGCATTGGTGACTTACCAGCGGCCACGGCCCACCAATCTGAGCGGAGGTCCATGATCTTCTGGTTCTCGTCCCACAATACGACGTTGTATGGGCCTGAGTGGACCATATCATTGCCGCCGGGGAACTCGTTCACATCGGCCTGGCCACTCAAGATGTGGGCTGGCACGATTGGAATACCAGTGTCGAACTTGGTGTGAAGCACTTCGAATGAGAAGCGTGGGGCTGGCATGTTGAACGTCACAACGACGGTCAAATCGTCAACCTTCTTGACTTCCTTCACGTACTCCTTGAACTGTGCATGGTAGCCCAGCTTCTCGTTCTTCATTTGACCTTCGAAGGTGAAGACGACGTCGTCAGCGGTAACGGCAACACCGTCGCTCCACTTGGCGTCCTTGTTCATCTTGATGGTCAACTCGGTGAAGTCTGGCTTGGTGTACTCCATGCTATCGGCAAGCCACATGACTGGCTTGTCTGCATAGATGGCGTAGTAGGCCAATGGCTCCCACAACAGTGCGTTACCGCCCTGGTGCGTGTAACCGACTGAAGCCCATGGGTTGGTTACCCCTGGGTTGGCAATGCTCCATGCAAGGTTGAGGGTCTCTTCACGAGCAACCTCGGCCAAACCACCTGGGGCTGGCTCGGCAGCTGGCTCTTCAGCTGGGGCGGCAGTTGGCTCGGCAGCTGGCTCTTCAGCAGCTGGGGCAGCAGTTGGCTCGGCGGCTGGCTCTTCAGCGGCTGGGGCAGCAGCACCACCACATGAAGCAATCATGAATGCCATGACCAGCAACGCAGCCAGGATCTTGAAGCGTAACTTCATCTGTGTCTCCTTTGACGTTGAATCTATGTCGCCTTCACATCACATACCAATAGACGACTAACGATTTCTTGTGCTCCTCTGTGTCGTACAACGCCTCGCGGCATCTTCCTACACTCACAAAAAACCTGTAATACAGCTACGGCAAATAATGTGTGTTGACGAACCTATTGTAATACGTCATTATATCTGTTGTCAATTCAAAGTATTACGCATGCATGGCGATTAATTCGTTGATACTTTCGTGTTTCCACACACGACCGAAAGGCAACTCATTAAATGAGTTGCCTTTGGCAAGTTTTTATCGCCGAAAACAGAGCTAAAGTGCGTCTGGATGACGCAACATACCCCTCTCTTGATAGACCAACGCCGCTTCGCGGACAAATTGCGCACACACAACGGCACAATACTGTTGTTCAAGGCGTTCAGCGAGTGCCATTAATTGCGCAAAATCCGAACGACCTGGTCGTAGCGTATGATACATCGTAATGATTTCGTCACGTGGCACAACCGTAAGTTCAGCCGCACGCTCAAGGTTCTGCGCCAACTGCACATACCCCGCATCACGGGCAATCTGTGCTTGGGCACGCAACGATTGCTGGGTAATCTGCATATCATCCAGCGAGATATCACCCAACGTCGCCGCCTCTACCGTCACTTCAGTGACTGATCGACCACTGGCTGCAACGAGTGTATCAGCGTGGTTTGTATACAAGGGATAATTTGGCATACGTTAAATCTCCGGTTCCCAATCAAGTCGCAAGGCCTCAGGTGGCAAATCACGAATCTCCTCGGTTTCACGTCGATGCATCAACGCAGTCTTGACAATCAAACGCAAGCGCGCCCAATTATCGACAGTCACCGGTACCGGCGTGGTAATCCGCCCAGCCGCGTAACGCGCCGCATTACGGCCCATCGCACGGTAGGTGTCAAGCGTCATGCTTGGTGACTGTGGGAAGAGTTCGAGATTGTTGAGCCGCGCCAAATCAGCCCGGTGGATAATCGACGTGCCCCGCGCTTGAATACCAATCGAAACCCCAGACCCACTCAATTTGGCCCCCACATGGCCAATCTCGGCACAATCAGACGAACGCCATATGCGCACAATCCGGCCAATCAATCCCTCTTCGGCGATGCCGGTCAGCACCGCTTTGAGCACCTCGTCGTGCGGAATCCCGCCAATTGTCTTGGTAATCACGCGACCAAACGCCGGACCAATGGCGACCACTACCTCGGTGCTCCCGCCGCGTTTGGCGTTGCCATAGGCATCAAGGCCATCGATCGGCGACCCAAGGCGGTCCTCGATGAAATCGCGTGGTGATTTGGCCTGACGAATATTCATAATCTCGTCCCAACGGGCGCCACTCACGCGATAGCCTGTCCCCGGGCCACGATAATCATTCGGGTCGTTGATGGCACTCTGGACGGTGAAGGTGCGGTCAAAAATCGCTGCTGGTTGCAGGTAATCACCTGCAATGCGCTGACGCCCCATCATCAACAAATTCTCGGCAGTCTGGGCGAATCCGCGTTTCGACAAGGCGGCAACCACCTCAACGACACTACGCTCACTTGCGAGGAATGCATCAGCGGCGGCAAGATCAGCCACAATATCACGCGGTGGCATGTCTTCGCTTGAGTGCGCCACCACAGCAGCCTCGACCTCAGCATCAGTAATAATTGGGAAGCCCATTTCGGCGTAGACAGCCTGAATAGCCCGAGCCCCGAGTCGGCGGATATCAGCGGCCTCTTGCTCGCTAATCGAGCGCGTGCCACCGTCGATTTGCATGTCGCGCTGGAGCACGGCGTAATCGTCCAAATCATCGACATCGAAGTTACCACCACCGAACATATTGTCACGACGTGGCACGGCGCTATATCCCGAGAAGATGAAGTCAGTACCAGGAATAAACTGCAACATCAGCTTGGCTGATTTGCGGATTGCAGAGTGTGATGCAAGCGCATCATTGCCCGATGCAACTTCAAGGCCCAACATGGCCGCCATCAGGTTCTCGGCCAAAACCGCACGCACACCGCCCGGCAGTGATTCAGGCAGGGCAATACACGAGATTGAGCCGTTCTGCACTCCTTGACTGCCCGCGCCGCGCGTCACACACAAACAGCGCGCCTCAAGATAGAGCATCGAACGCTGTTCCGCGCTGCCCATCAAGGCCTCAGAGCCGGTACCCGAGGTAAATCGCACTTTGACGCCACGTGAAGCATAGGCAGAGGCCAAAAACGCCTTGGACCACGGTGAATCATCGCCGTCGATGAAGGCGCGTTCGGTGCCGTAGACTGAGAGCGTTTCGGCGTAGGTGGTCAGGCCTTTCATAGCAAGGCGTAGACCTAGCGCCTCTTCGACGGCACATTGGGTCATGACACCGCCACGACCAGTTTGGGCGCCGACCAAGATAGCGAGGGCGTTAAATGGCGCAGCTCGGGCCACGCCAACAGTCGTTTCGATCTCGGCGAAACCACGCAGGGCTGCTTCGGCGGCGTCAGCAGCCAGCAGGGCGGGGTTTTCACGGCGATTCGTCACATGTGCTTGATTGGCAGGCGTACGGCGCACGCGCATTTTGGCGAGACCGTTCATCATCTCAAGCACATTCATGTGGCGCATGATGTCAACCAGTTTGGCGGGTGTACATCCGGTTGCAAGCCGCAACAACTGTTGACGGGGGACATTGACATCGGTCAGCATGTGGGCAAACGTCAACGAATCGAGGGCCATCGCCTCGGGCGCAACCGCAATATCGATGCCGTAGCGGGCAATGTAGGTATCAATCGCATCGAATTCATCAATACTGCGGCCATCAAGCTCGACAACATGGTCATCAACGATACGAATTGATGGTTGTGGATCATACGGGCTATCGGCGACCATCAAGCCAGCCTCGGGCCAGGGTTCAACAAATGTCTCGCGATTAATGTCGCGTTCATCAAGTACTTTAAAACGTTGTGAATCAGTCATGCGCCGAGCCTCCTGCATCAGAGCAACAGAAATTGCGCAACTCGAAAATTGTTTTGCATATCACTATCATACGCTGAATTCGACGACATGCAAAAAGCCTGTCATACAGGTTTGTATCGACTATGCAAATTTATAGGTGGGCAATATGTGGTTGTGTCGATTGACGAATCACAAGTGCGGCCTGAATTGTTGTGTTGAGACGTGGCGTATTTGGCCACTCAATGCGATGGAGAAGCGTTTGGACTGCAAGGGCGCCAAGGGCAGCCGCATCAACGCGAATGGTCGTTAATCCAGCAATATCAGGGATTGCAGCCACATCATGAAATCCCACGACAGAGATGCTTTGTGGGACATACCGCCCCATGTGCTGTAATTGCTGCACCACATGCATTGCAATCACATCATTCCGACAAATGATTGTAGAGACATGAGAATAGCGTTGAAACAACTCATAGAGCACCGCTTGGACCGAGCTAGATGTCGCATCAGCTGTGCACCAATATGGATCAAGCATACCAAAACATCTCATCGAACTCTTCATCGTTGCTTGCCACGTATTTGACGCGCCGTGCGTATCAATTAATGCTACTGAACGATGACCAATTGCCACAAGATACCCGACCAGATCGCTTACGGCATCTTCATAGTCCACATGCACGGAGTCAAACATCGATGATGGCGGATCAACATCCACAAAAACACACGGAATATTGGCATCACGTACGTAGTTGGAGATGTCATCATCCACAGTAACACCCACACTGATGACCCCACCATATTCGTATTGCAAAGGAAAAAGAATGGGCTTATTCGTCATAGATACATCACCAAATACAACCTGCCGCACATCGTTGCGAATACCGCGGCGACGGCAGACATCTTCGATGCCATGCAATACGTGGGATTCAACCATGTTGAGTTCTGCACCATAGCCAGATTGTTGGCGCATCAGCACACTAATACGTTGCACATGTTGTTCATTGCGCGAGCGGCGACGCTGATAACCCAAAGCGCGGGCTACTTGCTCCACCCGTTTACGTGTCTCGATATTGATGCCAGTCCGGCCACGCATAACGAGTGACACCGTCGCAACCGAGACATGACTTGCGCGCGCAACATCTTCGATGGTGACACGTTTTTTCAAAATATCATCTCACACTAAAATACACGTACAGGTATATATACCACAACCCAAATAGTGGTGATTCAACAATCAATAATCAGCCTATGAGTCATATAAATCAACTATTGACACGGATATCTCGTTGAATGAGCATTGACATACAACTGACGCATTTATGTGTGCCTGAGTATCATCATTACAAACATGGTAGTGATTAACGATATATCTTAATCAGGCGAGACAATACACCTAGATAGTAGATTGAGTAAGTATGATTCAGACTGTTGATATTCGCTGGTCTGATTGACAAAGAAGTCGTGTTTCACGTGCATCGAATACTATTACACCATCCTACACAAGGCACTATGACAGTGCTCGATATACTCGATTACTCAACGAGCACATGAGCCGCAATCGCTTTGGTGATTGGTTGTATCTGACCGTCATCGCACGCTCGATGAAATGCCATTACGCACCATTTATTTAGCAGGGGCATGGTGATTCGTTGGTATTATATCGTCGTACACACTGAGCGCTCCTTATCACCTTTCAAGGTGGTCATGGTATCGAACATGTGGCACAATGGGTTCAGTATCATGTTCTTGGCTACACCCTGCGTGTCTCAACCGGATTACACTCAGCTGCCGACACCGAACTGGTGCACTTTGTGTGGAACTGGGGCGTGTTGCTCGTCATGGTACGCCTGGTGTGGCTCGGCATGCGCAATCCGTGGGCATGGATTATGCTGATTTGGAGTATTGCACATACCGGCGAGCATAGTTATCTCTCTATTCGGCATTTAATGGTCCTTGATGTGCTGAACGAATTCGGTCAAACGTCGCTCACCGCACAAGGGTTACCAGGGATTTTGGGACAGGATGGTTGGCTAGCACGCAGTCCGGTTACCGCTGGGACGTGGGTATGTACGATTCCCGGATTAACGACGGCGACGCGGATCGATGTGCACTTTTGGTGGAATGTGGGCGAGACCGCACTGCTGGCTATCGCTGCCCACACACATCTCTCACGTCAACGAACGCATTCTGCGCGTTGAATATAGTACAGGTTATTGGTTGCTGGTCAGAAAGGATAACGGGAACGTATCATGGCAATTATTACGTTTATTGGTGCAGGAAGCACCGTCTTTGCCAAAAACTTGCTCGGCGACATTTTGTCGTTCCCCGAGTTGGCAAATTCAACCATTCGCTTGTTTGACATCGACGAAGAGCGTCTCAAGACCTCAGAAATCGTCGCCAACAAAGTTGCTCAGGCCCTCGGCGCCAAACCAACCATTGTTACTACGACTAACCGCAAAAAGGCCCTCGATGGTGCTGATTATGCCATCGCCATGTTTCAGGTTGGCGGTTACAAGCCCTCAACCGTCGTCGACTTCGATATTCCAAAGAAGTACGGTTTGCGCCAGACTATCGCCGACACGCTCGGTATCGGTGGCATCATGCGCGGCTTGCGCACCGTGCCGGTGATGCTTGATATGTGCCGTGACATGGAAGAAGTCGCCGGCGACATCACCTTCCTTAATTACGTCAACCCGATGGCCATCAACTGTTGGGCCATGTCGCGCGCCACACCCATCAAAACGGTCGGTTTGTGCCACTCAGTGCAAGGCACTGCTGAGCAGTTGGCAGACGACATCAACGTGCCGATTGACGAGATCAACTACGTCTGTGCTGGCATCAACCACATGGCCTTCTACCTCAAATTTGAGCGTGATGGCCAAGACCTCTACCCTGAGATTCGCAAGGTGTATAACGAGGGGCGCGTCCCCGATTGGAACCGCGTGCGCTACGAGATTTTCAATCGCTTTGGCGCCTTCGTGACCGAGTCAAGCGAGCACTTCTCGGAGTACACACCTTGGTTCATCAAGCGCGATCGCCCAGACTTGATTGAGAAGTTCAACATTCCGCTCGACGAGTACATCACCCGTTGTGAGAACCAAATCGCCGGCTGGCACAAGCTCCGCAACGAATTGTTGACCTCGGACAAACCGATCGAGGTCCGTCGTAGCCACGAGTATGGCTCACTCATCATCCACAGCATGGAGACGGGTCAGCCCCGCGTCGTCTACGGCAACGTGGCCAACACCGGCTTGATTAACAACCTGCCCGAGGGATGCTGTGTTGAGGTACCGGTACTCGTCGACAAGAGCGGCTTGCAACCGACCAAGATTGGCAACTTGCCACCACACTTGGCAGCCATGATGCAGACCAACATCAACGTGCAAGCGTTGACCGTTGAGGCTGCCTTGACCGGCAAGCGCGAGCATGTTTACCATGCGGCTGCATTTGATCCACACACCGCTGCCGAATTGTCACTCGACCAGATTTGGTCGTTGGTCGACGATTTGATTGAGGCCCACGGCGATATGATCCCAGCCTTGAAGTAATCCAACCAATCCGCCCCCGGTAGAGACGCAGCATGCTGCGTCTCTACCGGGGGCACCGTATTTAATTGGCAAACCGCCGTGCCACCCAAATACAACCCACCACCACCCCAGCAGCCCCCAACAACCAGAGTGACGGTACCTCGCCATCAAT
>JBKCLM010000143.1:0-13946 GCA_046300655.1 Chloroflexota bacterium
CCAGAGCCAACCCTCGAGCCAACCCTCGAGCCAACCCTCGAGCCAACCCTCGAGCCAACCCTCGAGCCAACCCTCGAGCCGACCCTCGAGCCGACCCTGGTACCGTAACGCACTCCATTCAATGACAAATCCCCTCTCACAGTTTGTGAGAGGGGATTTTTGTGCACAACAGCTCAATTAACTTTGCGGTGGTGCATGCTCTGGGTAGCGTGCATCACGCCACCGCAGTACGGGCGCTTCGACGAACCGATAACTCAGCCACGATGCCACGAACGTCATCACCAGATAGGCAACTGCCAACGCAATCATCATCGGGTAATCGGTGGCAGAGCCAAATGAACGTTCGAGCCGATGGGCCATCATGATATGGTAGAGATAGGCAGAGTAACTTACAAGTGCAATCCACGAGATAATGCGGTCAAATCCACGCCACCCAAGCGTACGCACATGTTCCATCGCAGGAATGAGCAGCGCAGCACCAGTAGTGGTGAGCATATGCCCAGCAAAAATCGCCACGCCGTACCAGCGCCACTGCTCAAGCAAGAGCATGTACCCCAACCAAAAGACAATCATCCCTGGCGCAAAACCATACTGCGCCAACCGATCAAACCACTGTGGACGCACTTGACGCATCCAGGCCAACAACACGCCCCAAATCATCGAATCGAGTCGTGCATAAATGGCGAATTCGATATTTCCGACGACCTCTTCAGGCAAGATTATCTGCAATACGGCACGAATCAGCATCGATGTCACACCAAAGATGAGTAGTCCACCCACCCAGGCCCGTTCTTTGCGCATCACACCCATTAACAACGAAATCACTAGCGGAAAGAAGAAGTAAAACGCCTCTTCGGCCCCCAAGCTCCACCAGAATCCCAACTCAGTCGTCACGTAATAGGGATTCATGGTACCCAAAAACACAATACTCGCGAAGTAATCGCGGATATTCTGTGGCGCAGCAATCAGCCACACCACCACCGCCGACACATAGGCTGCTGGGAGTGTACGCAGCCACCGACGCATCCAAAATCGGTGCACAACCTGTGGTTGATGCAACCGATGCAGATTGCGCCACAAAATACCACCAATCAGGTAGCCACTCAAGGCAAAAAAGATATCGACGCCGATTGCACCCAAATAGACAAACCAGCGGAACACATCGCGCTCAGTGCGCCATTCTGTGACCATCAATGGCGTAAAATGCGCCACAATGACGCTTAAGACCGCCACAGCACGCATCACATCCAACCCAAATCGCCGACCCGTCGTCTGCATCACCTCGAGCGATCGTCGCCCGTCAACCCATGCCCATAGCACCATGACGACACTCACCACATATCGCCCCGTATCATCGAGCAACAGCATCGGATTCGCCATGCCGACTTGGAGCTCTTGATGGAGCATCGTGCCGTACAACGCACCTAATCCAAGCCACACCGCAAGTCCCAACCAGCGTGAGCGCCAGAGCCATACTGCGCCAGCCAAGAGCGGCAACGCATAATCCAGCACGCGGAGTAGATGCAGGATCAATGGCTGACCAAATCGCTGAATCGTAATATCCGCCAAAAACACGCCGAGGTCTCGGCGGTCACCATCAACCCGTTGCGTCGTGCTCGCCACGACCAAATCGGTGCGTTGCGCCGGTTGGGGCAACAACAGGTGCACCGTGCGCCAGGCTAATGTGGGTGCACCGGTGATGGTTGTCTGCCCACTTTGGAGCGTAGCATCAACCGGTCCGGTCGGTGGTTGCTTCCAGCGGAATTGCACCGTACTCCACGGTGCCCAGCGATGACGATTGACATCGATGAGTGCATACCCATTCGTCCAGGCTCCCTCGGGCTCGACACCCCAGATGCCGCGTATGAGCTCACGATCAGAGAGAGGAATAGCAACAGACGAGGGAGCACGGTCTATCCACACATGGATACACCAGCTCCCTACGAAAACCGCAATAATCAGAATGATTCGGTCAATGTACGAGAAAAAACGTCGCATCCAATTCAACTATTCTTGCTGCAACTATTCCATGACAGACCAAGGCACATCACCAATTTACCGGTGGTCTAACAGGCGTTGTGGGGTATCCACAAAGAGGCGATTTGCCAGCCCTGCGCCATAGGCATTCGTGACCCAATCAAACGCAGTATCCATGGCAGTTACACGGTATGTATCGCTATGGGCGTCGCTTGCAACCACATCGACCATCCGTAAATCAAACAAGGTACGACTGTTTTGTTCTGACACAGCAGCGGCAGTTACTTGGAACAACACACCACTCTCATGGATGCGCTGCAAATCATCGACATCTTTTTGGTTGTAAATGTACCGTTCAGGATGGGCCAAAATAACGTTGTACCCGTGGGCAATTAGTTCTTTGGCAGTCGGCAAAAAGCGCATGTCAACGGCAAAAACAGGCATTTCGATAAGCACAGTACGACTTCCACCAAGCGTTAATAATTGTTTACTGTCCAAACGCTGGCGCGCATGCGCAATATAGCTAATCTCAGTACCAGGTTTGAGGGTAAGCGCATACCCATCAGCTGCTGCCAGCTCTTGGATCTCGTGGGCTCGTTCGGCAATCAGTTGCGGGCTGTAATTGCGCGAGGCACTCGACTCAGGACTATGGGGTGTACACACCACCGTATGCACACCAGCAGCATGCGCTTGACGCACCATATTGACCGAGATCTCGCGCTTACGCGGACCATCATCCAAGTCATACAACAAATGACAGTGTAGGTCGATCATTATGCGTAGTATCCTGATGCTTGGGTTAATTCGGCGCCGTTCAGTACCACACCCACAATATTGGCTTTGGCCTTCTCCAAAATCGCCCGGGCTTGCTTGGCATGTTCACGCCGCGTTTTGCCGGCCTGGAGCACGAGCATTACGCCATCGACGCGCGGCGCCAACACCACCGCATCGCTGACGGCCAGAATCGGTGGTGTATCAATAATCACCACATCGGCCGTGGCACGCAGACTCTGCAATATCTCACCCATGCGACGTGAACCCAAAATATCGGCAGGACGTGGTGGCAGTGGACCACTCGCAAGCAACTGCAATCCGGGGATACCGGTATCTTGGAGCGGCGCTGGGGTGCCCTCACTAGCAAACAACATACTGGTCAGGCCGTTTTCATTGCTCAAGCCGAAAATGGTATGTAACGCTGGTCGGCGCAAATCACCATCCACCAAAATCACCCGTTGTTCGGCTTGGGCCATGGTGACGGCAAGATTGGCCGCCACCAACGACTTGCCGTCATCGACACCGGTGCTGGTAATGCTAATCAAATGCAGCGAGTTATCAAGACTCGCAAATTGAATGTTTGTGCGGAGTGTGCGGAACGCCTCGGCAGCGGCCGATTGCGCGTCATTCAACACCACAAGTTGACGTGATGGATTGCTACTGTTGGTCATGCCGGTTTCCTCGCATTTGTACGGCGCTCATTGGTTGTACTGCTGGCCGGAATCGCCCCAAGAATCGTCAGGCCCACATGGCGCTCGACATCCTCGGTGTTCTTGAGCGTATCATCGATTGCATCCAGCACAAACGCTAATAACAGTCCAATAATCAACCCCAAGAAGGCACCAGCCAAGACGTTAATTCGGGTTTGGGGGCGATACAACTGCGGTGGTGTAGCCGGTGTGGTGATACGCATGTTAATTTTGTCGGTACCTTCAAGCCCGTCATTCAGCGAACTCACCAGGGCGGCCATGTTTTCGCCAACCGCATTGGCCAAGCGGGGTGCCATATCAATATCAGGGTAGTCGACCTGCACAATCATCTTGCGATCATCAGCATTAGCTTGGATGGAGATATGTTCGAGCAGCCATTCTGGGCTACGGTCGAGCTGCAGCTGGGCGCTGATTTTTTCGATTTGGGGGCGCGCCAGCGCCAACTGCTTGTAGCTGTTCATGTTGTTGGTCAACACGATCGACAAGCCGTTATCGTTACGGTTGGGTACCACCAAGTAGCTGGCTTCAGAGCGATAGAGTGGCTCTTGGAGCTTGCTAAAGACATAGGCGGCTACCGCGGTCACCATCACCGCCAGCACAATCACCCAGATTCGTCGGCGAATGATGCGAATATATTCCGAAAGACGCATAATCTACCCTCACACTATCGTCGAAAGAGAATTACCAACAGACCAATTAACATGCCCGCACCACCACGCAATAGTATCTGCATTACATGAGTGAGCGATTGTGCTTCGCGGATAGGGGTATCTTCGCGGCGTAGTTCGGCAATATTCACAGCGGTGTCGCCCGACTTCCCCCATAGCAGTGTACCATCCTGCGTCAAGACTGCAAGTGCGGCATCACGCACCGCAATCAAATCAGTGGTCTCAGCGCCACGAGCGGTAATCGTCACTTCGCGCGCGGCGTTACGCACATCAAGCATTGCCCCGACATCCTGCGGCGCGACGCGTCCATCGAGATAGTCACTAACCTTTTTGCAGAACGCATCACCGCGGCTAATCGATGGAAAATCATACGCTAGCGTATCACCAGTGTCGTTCATCGGCGCACGACTCGTCAACAAAAACGTCACCGACACACGGTATTGTGCAGTCTGCTGGAGGAGCGGCATCAATCCCGTTGCAGCCAACAGCAGCGCCGGCACTAGCATATACCACCAGCGCCGACGGATGAGTACAATCAATCGGCGCACATCATTCATGAAAGTACTCCTCACTGCCCGGTGCGTGGTGGGAAATAAACGCCCGCATGCGCGCCATAAAGCGCTCACGACTAAACTGCTCAGCATGCGTCCGAATCTGTTGGGTTTGCCACGTATGAGCCTGCATGGCGCACAGCCCGGCTTTGACGGAGTCGACGTCCTGTGTATCAAAAAACAACCCGGTCTGCCCCTCAATGACCGTATCGAGAGCACCACCGGCTCGGTACGCCAATACCGGGCGACCAGCAGCCATGGCTTCAAGTGGTGTAATGCCAAAGTCCTCTTCACCAGGGAACAAAAATCCGCGACACTCGGCGAACAATCGCAGGCGCTCGGCATCGCTGACGCGCCCCACAAAACGCACATTCGGTCCAGCATGAGCCATCAGTTCAGCTTTGTCACGACCGTCGCCGAACACAACCAGCGGGATGTTCAGCGCGGTACACGCTTTGACGGCCAAATCGATGCGCTTATACGGCACCAAACGGCCACCAGTTAAAAAGTAATCCCTCGGCGGCAGGTTTTCAAAAGGGGCTAAATCAACTGGAGGAGGAATAACCACGGCATCGCGCTGATAATACTGCTTGATCCGTGCCGCAACGACGTGCGAATTGGCGATGTAATGCGTCACACGATTGGCACTGCGCACATCCCACGTGCGTACAAAGCGCAACAAGAACTGCATGGCTACCTTGGCAATGCCGCGGATATTCTCGCGCGCAATGTACTGATCAGTCTGCCAGGCAAACCGCATCGGTGTGTGACAATAGCAGATGTGCACAGCACCTGGGCGCGGGCGAATGCCTTTGGCGTAGGCGCTACTGCTACTGATAATCAGATCGTAGTCTGCAAGATGCATTTGCTCGAATGCACTCGGATAAAACATGAAGTAATGCCGGAAGAAACGTCTCCAGTTGGGGAGGTGTTGCATCCACGAAACACGGATGTCCCAATCGTGATAAAAGGCAGGCATCGCCTGTGCATCATAGATCGAGGTATACACCGGAGCGTGTGGCACGATGTCATGAATCGCCTCTAACACACGTTCTGCTCCGCCATACTGATTCAAATAATCGTGTACAACTGCAATTTGCACCAAAATACCCCAAAATTGCCTATTCACAGAAACCTATATTGTTATTATAGTATGTAGGCGCAATGATGCGGTCATGAGTATCGTCTGTGATTTCGGCTGGGAGTGCCACCAATGAGTATGTCCGATCAAGAGTTGCGTCAACTCTTTACGAGCGCCAGCATGGGGCATGTTGCCTACCATGCCTGGGCGACCCAAGCACGGCGTGAACGTCGGTTCAATATCGCCCGTCTATTCGATGCCCTGTGTGAGGCACGTGGCGCCCGCGCGATGCGTGCATTTGTCAACACCAACGGAGTTGGGAGCACGCTCGAAAACGTCCAATCAGCACTCAACGGCAACGAACCTGAGGCGCTGGCAATGCAACGCATCACGGGTACATCAGAGCGCTCACGCGAACTGCTTGGTCGCGCAGCAACCGCTTTGGCGCAACATCGCGATTTGTATGCCGATGAGCTTGGAGATTTGTTTGTCTGTACCACCTGTGGTGACACGCGCGAAGGCGAGCTCGTCGGCGCATGCCCACAATGCGGCGCAGTCCCCGAGTCACACAAGCGATTCTTGGCCATCGAAGCAATGGGGACGCTTGGGCCACATGCCATCATGCATGCCCTTGAGCACACTGAGTCCACCTTGCGCGCTATGCTCGAAGACGTTGATGACGCCATTTTGTCGTGCCCCGGGCCAAATAACACGCCATCTCTCAAGGAGGTACTAGGCCACCTCAACGACATGAATTTCGTCTTTTGTGAGCGCGCCCGATTGATTCTTGATACCGATCACCCAGAGCTCCCATCGGCGCATCCACCCAAGTTAACTGCTGCATCGCATTACCGCAAACGCGATGTCCGAGCGATTCTCAATGCGTTCCACGAATCACGCGTCGAATGTTTAATGATGCTCCGTGGCTTAACCAGTGCTGCCTGGCATCGTGGCGCCCACCATGTGGTCTATGGTGAGATTAATCTGCTCCATCAAGGCAATTGGATGGTCAATCATGAGCGTACCCATCTGATTGAGATGGCCCAACTGCGCCATGACTTGCACGTCGCTTGTGGCAAAGGGCAAATTGACGACACTCGTGCGGACTTGATTGGTGAACGCCTCAATGAAGGCGAATAATCCACCACTGGCATTCGAGGAGCTCACCCCCAACATCTTTGTGGTGCATGATATCCGCGTCACTCAGTTTTTGCGTGGTGAGGGTGAGCTCGTCGGCAATCGCTTTACCCTCACGTCGTGGCGCCGCGAAGGCCTGTTTGCCCGCATCCGGCAACGGGGACTCATCATGGCAAGTCTTGACGACCAAATTGCCGATTTACCACGGTTACCCCATGCCCCCCATATCGGACCTGCCCATTGGCACCCATTGGGCACGCCGCAAACACGTTGGAGCATGTACGACCCTACACAACGCACGCTTGTCCCCCTCGAACCGGTCACACTGAACGAGCGCCCTGGGGTGATGATACCCCTTGGGGCCGTCGTTCGGCGCCGACACGGTCGTGGCATCCCTGAGTGGTTTGGCTGTCATGCGCTCAAAGGCAATCAGCTCGAGCTTGTGGCCCTCGAAGAGGAACAGGCGTTGCTCTATGGGCTGGCGCAAGCTACCACGGTGTCCCCACCACTCTCATGGGAACGCGTCAACACGTTTGCGTATCTGGCCATCCCGCAACTCCCGCGCCAACACATGCAACTCCTCGGACGCCTCGCACGCTTCGATCAGGAACGCCAGATGTGGTCAACCGAAATCACGCATCTGACGTTTTTGAGTCAGTTTTTGCAACGCATAGGCATCACGCTTACTCCGACTGTGCCCCCGGCCCGTCTCTCTCGCAAAGGATAAAAATCAATGCCTGATTATCGTGAAATCTACCAAGACCCGCACCATGCAGAGCGCTACCACCAACTGGTCAGCCGCGAAGATTACCGCGGCAATATTCTCAACGAGATTCGCCGTCATGTTGACCTCTCCACGGCCGATGTTCTCGACATGGGCAGTGGCACCGGGCGCGTTGCCGCCATCATGGCCCCTTACGTACGCTCGCTGACCATCAGCGACCGCGCCCCAGCCATGCTCACCGTAGCCCAACGCCTGTTAGGGCCAGCAGTGCGGGCGATCACGGCCGATAATCGTGCAATTCCCTTGCCTGCCGATCAATTTGATTTGGTGACGGCTGGTTGGAGTTTTGGGCATACGACTGAGTGGGTGCCGGGTGCTTGGCAAGCCGATGTCCGGGCAGCCGTCACCGAAATGATCAGACTCCTCAAGCCAGGCGGCAGTGCGATTATTTTTGAGACGCTTGGCTCAGGCAGCACAGTGCCACATCCACCCACCCAAGCCCTCGCTGATTGTTATGCGTTATTTGAGCAAGAGTTTGGCTTTGTACGTACCCCGATTCAAACCGATTATCGTTTTGTGTCAGAGACTGAATGTCGTGAACTTACGGGCTTTTTCTTTGGCAGTGAAATGACAGGCACCCTGCAACCCGATGGCACGATGATCCTGCCCGAATGGACGGGAGCCTGGCACCTGCGTGTCGCACAATCCTAACGACATTTGGGCGGACAGGCAGTGGCCTGCAATTGTATAATGTAAATAACATCATCCACCTGTTGACGGTGAACAATCATGCGTGAACAACTGGCAATTTGGCTCGGCAGAGGCGCCGGCATGCTCAGCCGTTGGCTGGGACGTGGCGGCGGTACGACCGTGCCGGGCGTCGTAGCACGTCGAATTGCCCCCAATCTGCTCCGCTACTTGAGTGCCCAACTGCCACGCGGTGTCATTCTGGTTGCAGGCACCAACGGCAAGACCACCACAACGCGTATGGTGGCCGACATCTTGACCCATGCCGGCTGGCGGATTGTTCACAACCGATCGGGCGCCAATCTTGTATCGGGTGTCAGTGCAGTCATGCTGGCCAACGCCGATTGGCGCGGACACATGCACCACGATGCGGCATTGCTCGAATGCGACGAGGCGGCCTTGCCACAAATCATCCACGAGACCCAACCACGCATCGTGGTGCTACACAACTTGTTCCGCGATCAGCTCGACCGCTACGGCGAGGTCGACACGATTGCCCAACACTGGTTAACGGCGCTCTCGACCCTCCCCGACAGCACCGTGGTATGCATTCAAGGCGACGACCCTTCGCTGGCGCGGCTGGCCCAATCGTTGACCTGTCGTGTCGTCGTGTATGGCAACAACGACGTCAGTAGTGCCCGCAACAGTGTGGCCCACCTGGCTGATGCCGGGTTCTGTCGGTGCGGGTATGCACTCACCTACACGACCCGTTTTTTTGCGCATATCGGCCACTACACCTGTCCAAACTGCGACTTCAGACGACCTGCCCCAGACTATGCCATCACTACGCTACGCGCAGATGGGTTATTGGGGAGCACGGTGACGGTCAATCAGCATGCACAATTTTTTGTCCCCTTACCTGGGAGCTACAATGCGGTGAATGCACTCGCCGCCTATGCCGTCGCCGATGTGCTTGGAGTGGCCACAGCGGTAGTGCCGGCACTCACACAAATGCAACCAGCCTTTGGGCGCTACGAGGTCGTACACACGCCACATCATCCGCTCGTGATGGCACTCATCAAAAACCCCGTCGGCGCCAGCGAGACGATTCGCATGTTTGTGGAGGCATGGGATCAACCGGCCAATCTGTTGATTGTCATCAATGACCGCGATGCCGATGGTACCGACGTGTCATGGTTATGGGATGCCGATTTTGAGCATCTGGTGCCACATATCAATCACGTATTTATTAGTGGCACCCGGGCAGCAGATATGCGGGTACGCATGCAGTATGCAGGTACATCGACAGCCCAAATTCACTATCATGAATCGCTGACACAGGCACTTGATGCATTGCTGACACAGACTCCATCAGGCCAAACGGTCTCCGTGTTACCGACATATACGGCCATGCTCGACCTGCGTGAGATTTTGGTGGGGCGCGACTGGGTCAAGCCATTTTGGCAAGATTAGCACTTTTGGTATATGGTATCAACAGACAAAAAAGACATGCGCAATACTCTGGTTGTGTCATGTCACAGAAAGGATTGACACTGCGTGGAATACACACTTGATCGGTTTATCCGCCAAGCACACGAGGCGATTGTCGCCAGTGGGTTAGCGAGTGCCGAGCATATTGAGCTCGTAGCGCCCAAACCTAACATCCCAGCTGATCTGGCCTTCCCTACCTTCAAAGCCGCGCGCGATCGCGCCGTACCGCCACCCCAACTCGCCAATCAACTGGCAAGTCAGATTCGTGTGGCCGATGATTCATTGGTGGGTAGCGCAGTGGCGGCCGGGCCATTCTTGAACTTTGCCATGCGTACCGACGCCTATGTAGCCAGCGTCCTGGCCGATGTCGCACGCCTGACCAATCACTACGGCAGTGACGATCTCGGCGCAAACAAACACGTCGTGATTGACTACTCATCGGTCAACATCGCCAAATTGATGCACGTCGGGCATATCCGCTCAACGATTATCGGCCAAGCGCTGTACAACATCTTCAAATATCTCGGCTACCAGGTTGTCGGCGATAACCACCTCGGCGACTGGGGCAAACAATTCGGTATGAACATCGCGGCGATTCTGCACTTTGGCAAGCCCGAGGGTGACGACGAAGAGGCGATTGCCCAGCTCGACAAACTCTATGCACAGTTCAGTCGCATGGCCAAAGAAGATGCGAAATACGACGAAGCGGCCCGCACCTGGTCGCTCAAACTCGAGCAAGGCGACCCAACCGCCGTCGAGCTCTGGCAGTGGATGGTCAACCTGACCCTCACCGCCAATCAATACAACTACGACCGTTTGGGCGTGCGATTTGACCATGCCTATGGCGAAAGCTTCTACGCGCCGATGAACGAAGGCGTCATCAAGGATGCCTTGGCGAGCGGATATGCAGTACGCGATGAAGGCGGCGCCGTGGTTGTCAGCGAGCTCGAGGAGAACATGCCGACGTTCCTACTCCAGCGCAGTGACTCGGGTACGCTCTACCACACCCGAGACATGGCGACCATCAAGTACCGCATGGCCGAGTTTGCCCCGAGCCAGATTATCTATGTGGTGGATGCCCGCCAAGAGCTCCACTTCCGTCAATTATTCGCACTAGCACGCGCCATGGGCTATGCCACGCCGAGCACCGAGTTGATTCACGTCAAGTTCGGTACGATCTTCGATCAGCACGGCAAGCCACTCTCCACGCGCGCCGGCAACATGATTTATTTGACCGATTTGCTCAACGACGCCCGCGACCGTGCGCGCGCCGTCGTCGACGCCTCGAGCCCCGATTTGCCCGAGGATGAGCGCGCCAAGGTGGCCGAGATGGTCGGCGTCGGTGCCGTGATTTACAACGACCTCTATCAAGATCCACGCCGCAACATCAATCTCGACTGGGATCGCATGTTGGCAATTGAGGGGAACAGCGCACCCTACATTCAGTACATGTATGCCCGCTGTCGCTCGATCATTCGGCGCGTCGCCGGTGAGCAGACTGGCATGAGTATCCCCAGTTGTAATGCCGCCGTGTTGACGCACCCATCCGAGCTCGATTTGGTACGCCAAATCGCCAAGATGCCAGGTGCGGTGCGGGCTGCAGCCGAGCGCTATGCCACGTTCGTATTGGCCGAGTGGTGCTACGATACCGCACGCGCGTTCTCGGCGTTCTATCGCGATTGTCCGGTCGTCAAGGCCGACGATGAAGAGCTCCGCCAGGCACGTCTGGCCCTGACCGCTGCCACCGCACAAGCCTTGCACAACGGGCTCGCGCTCCTCGGAGTGCGCGCACCAGAGCGCATGTAGGAGAACATCATGGATTTGCGTCAGTACGACACCTTACTCCTCGACATGGACGGCGTTTTGTACCGTGGGCACGAGCGGCTCGACGGTGCCGACACGTTGATTCAGTTTTGTCAACAACACGGCATTAAGATGGCGTGTATCACCAACAATGCCACCATGACACCCGAACAGTTTTCACAAAAGCTGGCCGGTATGGGCATCGAGTTCCCTGCAGCTCACATCATCAACTCACCGGTGGCCACGCGTCGCTATCTTGAGGGCTTGGTTCCACAAGGCACCAAAATCTTTTGCATTGGCATGAATGGATTGCGCACTGCGCTGTTTAGTGACGGCTACTTCGTCGAGGATGATAAGCAACCAGCCTACGTGATTGTTGGGCTCGACACCGAGGTCACCTACGCCAAACTGCGCCAGGCCACGTTGCTGATCAGTGCCGGCGCAAAGTTCATCGGCACCAACCCTGATGTCTCGTTGCCAGTGCCCGAGGGGCTCGTACCGGGGTGTGGTGCGTTGTTGGCGCTTTTGTCGGCAGCGACTGGCGTTCAGCCGTTTATTATCGGCAAACCCGGCCCAACCATGTTCCATATCGCCACCGATGTCCTCGGCGCTGACCCGCGCAAAACCTTGACCATTGGCGATCGACTCGACACCGATATTGCTGGATCACTGGCCGCCAACATGACGGCCGGGTTAGTCTTGACCGGTGTGGTCACGCGTGCCGACGTTGCGGCCTCTGATATCAAGCCGGACGTCGTCTATACCGATTTGCCCGAATTACTCGGCCAATGGCAAGCGGCCTTGGCCAATCGCTAAATACACCAAACGCACCCCGCAGTAATACTGCGGGGTGCGTTGTTTTGTGTGGATTAACCACGACGCGTCAAATATAGCCCCACGACGATCGCAACGGTGCCGATGACTTCACGGATGGTGATTGGGTCGCCAAGAATCAAGTACGCGGAGATTACCCCACCAGCAGGGAGCAAACTGGTGTAGATACCAGTACGCGTCGCACCAACTTTGACGACGCCGTTGTACCACAAAATATACGCCAAGATAATCGACAGCAAGACCGAATACGCCATACCTCCCCAGCCCTGTAACGTGACAGCTCCCCAATCAACAGTGAGGGTCTCAGGGATACCGACCAGCATAATCGGGATGCTCCCCACACTCAGGGTCAACGCAGTGACCTTAAGCGGGGAGTATTTGGCCAACACAGGACGGGCCCCAATCGTGTAATAGGCCCAACACACGGCCGAGATTAGCACGAGGATATCGCCTAAAATACTCTCGTAGCTCATCTCTTCGCCATTAAAAAGAATCACAAACACACCGACAAATGACATGACAATACCGACCCACCCAATTGGTGCAAGTTTGTCGGTGCCACGTAATTGCCCGATCAAGGCGACCCAAATGGGCGTGGTGGCCACAAGCAGTGCGGTGCTGGCAGCACTAGTAAGATTGAGTCCTACCACAAAAAATATTTGATACCCACTATTGCCAATCAGACCCACCAAGATGACGTTGCGCCAGAGGGATCGATCAATGCGGAGATCCTTTTCGATGATCCAGACAATCAAGAGCATCAACAGCGGCGTAAACATGAAGCGCACTGCATTAAATGCTAACGGGGGCATGCTATCGAAGGCCGACTTCACAATTGACATGTTCGCTGACCAAATCACGATGGTTGCGAGTAGCCCAAAATCACTCCAGGTAAATCGTTGCGGCGCAGTACTCACGTAGCCACTACTTTCTTTTACGACCATGAATCGTATGCATCATACACTAACAACGCCCCTGATGCATGGTAGTGCATCAGGGGCGTTGTGTTGAACGAACAAATATTGCGCGACGACCTAACGGCGGCCTTCTTGCTTAATCGCATTCATGAAGCCTTGTACCGCCAAGAAACCGGGGCGGGGGCTCCAGTCAGGGTTGAGAATACCAAACGAAGCCTGTTCGTGGAGTGGTTGATCTTGGGCTCCCCATAACACGGCGAAGTTCATATTCCACAAGAACATGTTCCCTAGCCACGGCTCGCCATTTGGCTCGCGATAGTTGAAGTAGGCATACTTCATGGCACCGAGAATGTATTCACCCTGCTCTTCGAACGAAACTTGGTTGCCGAACTCGTACCCGGGAGTCTCGTTCTCAGTAGCCCAGCCGTACTCGGTAATCCAGATTTGATGGTCGCCTACGCCCTCTTCGACCATGAACTTACGTACATTTTCAACATGGCGGAAGTAGAACGTCGGGTGATCAGTCCAACCATCAGCATTGCTCGGGTTATCCGGCCACATGGTCTCTGGCGGATTCGCTGAACCACCTGGA
>JBKCLM010000144.1:0-2527 GCA_046300655.1 Chloroflexota bacterium
AAACAACGCCGCATTGCGCGCGGTGTCAGGGTGACTAATATAGCGCACCAACGCCAGATTACCGGTCACCCACGGGCGCATCGGCACCTGCGGTTTGTGGTCGCGGGCATGCGCCAAATCAGCTTCAGCGCCCGGTAAATCGCCCAAGTCAAGCGGGCGTACGTCCATCAGACAGTGGCCAGCCTGATGCCGATTGAGTAGGTCAATTAGCTCTGACTCACCCTGGCGCGTATACCAATCGGCATGGCGCACCTCGACGCTGATGCGATACTCGGCGGGCCATTCGCTCAGCCAAGCATCGAGCTGGTCGATGTGGCGCCGGCTGAAGTGTGGCGGCAGCTGCAAAAAGTAGGGCCCGACCCGCGCTCCCAGCGGCGCCATGCGCGTGATAAAGTCGTGCGTGGCCGTGATGTTCTGGGCTAGCTCCCCGTGATGACTAATCGTCTGCGGGATTTTGAAGCAAAACCGGAACGTCTCGGGCGTCTCGTCGCGCCACTTGAGCACTGTATCAAGTGGTGGTATCGCATAAAACGTCGTATTGCCCTCGACAATCTGCATGCGTTGGGCGTAGTGCTTGAGGTACTCGCTACTTTTGCTGCCACTCGGCAAAAACGAGCCGACCCAGCCCTTGTGCGACCAGATGGCCAGCCCCATATGGAATGTCATGGTGCACCCTCCATTTCATCAACAGCCACCTGCATGCCGTTATGAGCAGCCGAAAGCGTCATGGCGCTCAGCACCTGCACTGCAGCCCGCCCGTCAGTAATCGTGGCGCCGCGTTGGGGCTCGCCGCGGATGGCCGCCACAAAGCCCTCGATTTGGCGTTTGTAGGAGTGGCCATCGGCGCCCAGCGGGCGGTGGTAGGTCTGGTCGCTGTGGGTAAACACCTCGACGTCGCTGCTTTTGAGGTACCACGGCAAATACGTTTTGCCGATAATACTGCCCTCGCTGGCATACAAATGGAATCCCTCGTGGTGGTCGCCACGGATGGTCACCGTCAAATCCAGTTGGCCAATCGCGCCATTGGCAAAGGTCACACTACTCAACCAGCACCAGGTGTCATCCTGATGGCGCAGATGTGTCTGGACATGCGTGATTGGTCCACACAAATAACGGGCGGTGTCGACCAGATGACTGCCGTGGGTCAGCAAGAGATACCGCCGGCGATCGCCCTTGGGGTTGCCCTCGGGCCGGAGAGCGTCATCAGCCTGGATGATGGTCGGTTGCACGTTATCGGTGACGGTGTAGCGATACAGCGAGTCGCAATACCAGCCGCGGTACATGATGGGCCGGCCGATGGCGGTCTGCGCCATGTCGTGGGCATAGGCGATACCCGGGTCAAAGCGTTTGTTGTTGCCGATTTGGACCACAAGGTTGCGGTGAGCGGCGTGAGCCTCAAGCTGGCGGCAGCTGGTGACATCGACGCCGAGTGGCTTCTCGACCAGCACATGTTTGCCGGCATCGAGGGCCGCCATGGCCAGTGGGATATGGAATTGGTCGGCCACGGCGATGACCACCGCCTCAACCTGCGGATCTGCCAGCAGTTCACTCGCATCGGCATAACTCACGGTGGCCTGATGCACGACGCGGGCGTAGTCACGCAGGCGTGCTGAGCGATCACACACGGCATAGAGCGTGGCGTCTGATGCTTTGACGATGGCAGGCAGATGGCCGGCTTGGGCTATCGGGCCACAGCCGATGACACCGATATTCACAGGGTTCATACGTGTTGGACAAGCTCAATCAAGGTGCCCATGGTGGCCTTGGGGTGGATAAATGCGACGAGTGTGCCGTGCAGGCCTGGGCGCGGCGTGGTGTCAATCAGGCGTAGCCCTTGGGCGGCGAGGTCTGCCAAGGTGGCATGAATATCATCGACGGCATAGGCGATGTGGTGCATGCCGGGGCCCTTCTCGGCCAAGTATTTGGCAAAGGCGGCCTCCTCTGACGTGGGGGCGATGAGCTCGATTTTGCTGCCGCCGACAACAGCCACGGCCACGCGCATGTGCCGATCAGCGAGCTCGATAATCTCCCAGTCGTGCATGCCGAAGTGGCTGTTGTAAAAGGCCACTGCACTCTCGATGTCGGTGACGGCCAGGCCAATATGATCGATAGTATGAAAGAGCATGTGCCACCTTTTGCTGAGATGATGGTATTAGTTGTAGTATACCGAACCTTGGCCGTTCGTGTCATGGTGATTCATCCACATCGGGTTGTCTGGTAGGGGCGCCGCAAGCGACGCCCCTACGTGCATGGGTTGTGGGTGACTGTATGCAGATGGGAGCACAGCTGTGCCCCCATCTGCATACCCCAACGGCGCCCGGTGTGTGTGGCGTATGGTTTTCCCACGCCGGATCTGGTAGGGGCGTCCGTTCGGGCGCCCGGTTGTATTCCCCTATTCCTGCGTCATTGCATGCCGGCCAAAGAATGCAGGAATCGGTTGGAACGCCACCGGCGTGCAATCTCCTTGGTTATGGGTTGGTTCCCCGTCATTGCATGCCGGCCAAAGAATGCAGGAATCGGTTGGAGA
>JBKCLM010000145.1:0-5359 GCA_046300655.1 Chloroflexota bacterium
ACCTGCAACATCGAGTTGGCGGCGATTAACGCCCGCCATATCCGCGTGCTCACCCCCGAGTGGTGGCAAGGGTATCCGCGGGCCTACGGCATTGAGACGATTACACCGCTCTGGCAGTACCTGGCCGATAATGTGAGTACTGCCGCCGATGATTGGCGCACGCCGTGGGAGCGCGATGAGGATGCAATTGCGCTCGGGGCGTATGAAGAGAGTCAATTTACCAATAGTGTGGCATATTTGCGTTCGCTGATGCCTACTCACACAGGAGATCGTCGATGAGCAATCCACTTGACCTGTTCCGCCTTGACGGCCGTGTAGCGCTCATCACTGGGGCAGCCGGTGGCTTGGGTGAGGTATTCGCCAAAACGCTGGCAGCCGCCGGCGCCGACCTGGTGCTTGTCGGCCGCCGTCAAGAACCGCTCGACACGCTGGCTGAGCACATCCGCCAGCAACACCAGCGTACCGTCACCGTCTATACCGCTGACGTCACTGACAACGCCCAAGTCGAGCAGATGGCCAGTGCTGTCGGCAAAGTCGACATCTTGATTAACAGTGCCGGCGTCAATTTGCGCAAACCGGCTGTTGAATATCCCGTCGAAAAGTGGGATGAGTTGATTGCGCTCAACCTCAGCGCCCCGTTCTATTGCGCCCGAGCCTTTGCCCCCCAAATGCTCGAACGCGGCTGGGGCCGCGTCGTCAATATCAGCTCGATGCTGGGCACCGTCGGGTTAGCCGAGCGTGCGCCATACACCGCCGCCAAGGGTGGTGTCATCCAGCTGACACGCACGTTGGCACTCGAGTGGGCCAATCGCGGCGTCACCGTTAATGCGCTCTGTCCGGGGCCATTTGCGACTGAGATGAACCGACCGATTCTCAACAATCAAGCAGCGTACCAGTGGTTCATCGATCGCCTGCCGATTGGGCGTTGGGGCGATATGCGCGATCTCGAAGGGCCGATTTTGTTCCTTTCATCCGATGCATCGGCCTTTATGACGGGGACGAGTTTGGTCGTTGACGGTGGGTGGACAGCGCAGTAAGCACAGTTTTGCAGAGTCGCAAAGGAGGACACCATGTCAAAGGGGTTGCGCGTGGTCATGCCCAAAGAATTCACCGTCGAATTCGACGAATTTGTGATACCCAGCCCTGGCCCCAACCAAGTGCTCGTCGCCACCGAATCGAGCGGTATTAGTGCGGGCACCGAGTTGGCCATTTATACGGGTATCCATCAATGGCTCAAGGATCCAAGCAATACGTGGGCCAAGTTCCCGTTTGTGCCAGGCTACAGCGCTGTCGGACGCATCATGGCAGTTGGCACTGGCGTGACGCAATTCAAAGAGGGTGACCGTGTAATCTGGCCGGGACGCCACGAGAGTCATGCCATCGTCGATGTGGGTGCTGACGCCGACATTTGGCCGATTGCTGAGCACGTACCAACGTCCGATGCCGCCATGTTGTCACTGGCTCGATTCCCGTTCACCGCACTGGTGCAGTCCAACCGCATTCTCGGCCAAGCGGTCGTCATCCTCGGTATGGGTATGATTGGCCAAATCGCCACACGGTTATATGCGGCGGCCGGCGCCCACCCGATTATCGGGGTTGACAGCGTGGCCCAACGCCGACGCTGGGCCGAGCAGGTCTACGGCGTGCGCACGATTGATCCGACCAGTGGCGACAGCCGCGAGCAGCTCGAAGCCTTGATTGGGCGCCGGGCTGATGTGGTGGTTGATGCCACTGGGGTACCGGCAGCATTGCAGGATGCGCTCAAACTGGTGATGGATGGTGGACAGGTGGTGTTGGTCGGTAGTCCACGCGGCATCATCCAAAACTTCGATTCATACTGGGACCTACATGGGCGCTCGGTGACGATTACGGGGGCGCATGGCAGTGCGATTGGTAGCCACGTGCGGCCCAACTTTCCGTTTACCCGCGATCGGGCCTTGCCGTTACTGGCGCACTTTGCCGCCTCGGGCAAGTTATCGCTGGCCAACATGATTACCCATCATGTGCACGCTGAGAACGCCCCCGAGATGTACGAGGGCTTGCGCATCAAGCGCGATGAGTTCTTGGCCGTTACTATGCACTGGTAGGCAACGACCATGCGCCGCGTCGAACAGTATCTCGACGCGGCGCTGTCTATTTGCGCGCCTAGACATACAGATCGCCCCCGCCCTACGGCCTACGTACCCTGGTGCACGGGCAGCGGCAGTACACCTCGCCGCCTCAGCTTTTTTAACAATACATACGGAGGACGCACATGCAACGCATCGTGGTGATTAGTGGGGCAGGAAGTGGGATTGGCGCAGCCACTGCCGTGCGTTTTGCGCAGGGTGGCGATACAGTAGTCTTGCTTGGTCGGCGTCCTGATGCGCTCAACGCTGTGTCGCAACAGTGTGGTGCGCATGCGCTGGCCATCCCCTGCGATGTCAGTAATATGCAGGCAGTGACTGAAACAATCGCCCAAATCAATGACAAATTCGGTCGCATCGATGTCCTTGTCAGTGCTGCCGGCACCAATTTACCTGAGCGCGCAGTTGGCCAACTCACCGCCGAATCGTGGCAGATGATGATTGACACCAATATGACTGGGGCGTTCTATCTCATCAGTCAGGCGTTACCACTGGTGCGTGCTGCCAAAGGAGTGATCGTGGCGATTGGATCGACCTCGGTGCCACGCCCGAGTAGTCTCGGCGGGGCCTCGTATAACGCAGCCAAAAGCGGTCTGACTGCGTTCGTGCGCACCTTGGCCCAAGAGGAGGCGCCTCACGGCGTGCGGGCCACGATGATTCAACCGGGCGAGGTCGATACTCCGCTGATCGACAAACGCCCTGCGCCAGTCAGTGCCGAGCGGCGCGCGGCCATGTTGCAGGCCGATGATGTAGCGCAGGTAATTGCGTTTGTGGCTGGTCTGCCGGCGCGGGCAACCATCCCCGAGTTGATTCTGACACCGAGTGCCAACCCGTTTGTGTGACGCGGGTGTATGCAGATGGGCGCACAGCTGTGCGCCCATCTGCATCACGTGTTAGCCCATCGCAATTTAGGTGGCCATGCAATGACGAAGGTAGAGAATAGACGCCCCTACCGGCCTTGCAGACACACCGGCTTTTGGACAAGAAAGGCATATCCATGCAGCAGCCACGCATCAAGTTTGCAACTGACCTCGTGACGTTTTATGGCACACGCTACTGGGGTGGCACAGGCGAGATGAGCGATCTCGAAGAGGTGCTCGTGCAGAACAGCTGGGACCCGTTGCGCTTTTGGGAACGCATGCTCAGCGATGTGCGTGCCGCCGGCCTCGATGGCATCGAGATTACCTTTGCGCCCGGCAACTGGCAGAGTGCCATGCAAGCCTACGGGTCGGCCACGGGATTTACCCAGGCGCTCCGCAGTCATCAACTCGAGTTGTGTAGTGGCTATCTCTCCAACCGTATCCCGGGCACCACACGCTATGCCGACATCTCAGACCGGAACGATCATGCGGTCATGGTCGAGATGGCCGACCAATATGCCGAGTTCCTCGCTACCTGTGGCGCTGACACCATGGTAATCTCGCTGCCCCTGCGCACGAGTTTGCTCGCCGATACGCCACGATTTGTAGATGCCCCATCTGCCGAGAGCATCGCCGACGCCCTCAACCGCATCGGCTACGCCACGCGCAAACGCGGCGTCAAGTTGGCCCTCCATCCTGAGGCGTTCAGCATGTTCCGCAATAGCCGTGATGTCGACTTGTTCATGCTCTACACCGACCCGAGTTATGTCTTTTTGTGCCCCGATACGGCGCAATTTGTGGTGGCCGGCTCCAACCCGATTGACATCGTGTCACGCCACCGCGAACGCGTCACCATAACCCACTGGAAGGATGCCACCGGTCCGGCTCCCCTCGATATCCCGATTGACGAGAGCATCTACGACACACAAGTGCAGTGGTTCGCCGCCGTCGGCACGGGCGTGGTCGATTGGCCAGCCTGGATGCGCCTCTTGCGTGACATGCAATACACGGGCTGGGCAATTTTTGAGCTCGACGCGGCCACCGACCCCGTCGCCGACCTGCGCCAAATCATGGCCTACGTCAAGCAAGCGCTGTTGCCGATTTATCGCTAAAAGAGTAGGGGCGCCCGAACGGACGACACCATACAAACAGTCGCCGCACACACAACCGGGCGCCCTATCGGACGCCCTTACGTGGCCACCACATACGACCGGGCGCAGCAAGCGACCTGTACACACGACCGGGCGCAGCAAGCGACGCCCTTACGTTTTGTAGACCGAGGTGCTGTTGTGGTATACAGATGGGGGCACAGCTGTGCCCCCATCTGTATACCGAGGCTCCACCTGCCTACCGAGGCGCCACACGGACACAGGTGCCCTGCCCTCACGTACACAAGTGTCGTACGTCGCCATGGCGTCTGGTAAGGGCGTCCGACAGCGTGGAAAACCGGGACGACCGCACACAACCGGACGCCATATCGGACGCCCTACGGGATAATCACGACCTGCACGCCAAACGGTTGATACACCTCAAACCCACGATCAAGGGTAACCACTGGCCAATCGTGGTGTAACGCCAACGCAGCGATGTGGGCATCCATCCAGCGTTTGGGAGCTGGGGTGGTGTGGGCAGCAAGTTCAATCCACAATGGATAGATCTCAACCGGCTCAGCAACGACCTGGACGTGGGGATTGGCACGGATTTGGGTCAGATAGGCACTGGCGTCGTGGTTATTCAGCTGTGGGATGCCGTATGCCTCTTGCATGCTCGGCGTCGTCAAGAGCCGCATCAGGCTGATTTGCACGCTCGTACACAGACGCAACGGTGCACCTGTCTGCGTGATGTACTGATGGGATGATTGATGATGCGGGTGGAGCGGCAGTAACAAGGCCAGCCAGACATTCGTGTCAACCAGCATGCGCATCCTCATCAATGAGGGCGGCTGACTCACGTGCAATAATCTCGGCGCGCGTCATCTTGCTGAGTGGCGCATCACTGCGCATCGGAATCAATGGCAATCCGAGTTCACCGACGGGTAATGCTGGGACAGTGGGCTGGTTTAGGCCATTGCGAATATACTCTGCCACCAGCTCACGCACCGTCCGCCCTTGCTGGGCAGCACGTACCTTGACCGCACGAATCAGGTTTTCTGGCAAATCAATAGTTGTTTTCATGGAGCAATATTACCAGCAAGCTTGTTTGCTTGTCAATATACCCAGCAACATTATTTCAAATTCATTTGAATAGTTAAAATTAATTTGAAATATACTATCGAGTGCTGGAGCACCCAAACAGACGGGGCGCCCTTTCGGACGCCCCTACGGTATTGATTGCACCACAAGAATCTCAAGCTCACGCAGCATGGCCAACTCA
>JBKCLM010000146.1:0-14665 GCA_046300655.1 Chloroflexota bacterium
ATCCCCCAAAGCCCAACCACCGCAGCCGTCATCAAGTCAGTCAGCGATACTAGCTCGCCACAAGGCGTGGTGGCCATTGCCCACTGGCCGGATTTGGCGATTCCACCGCAACGCCTTGTGGTAATCTGTGACGAAATCCAAGATCCAGGCAATCTCGGCACCATCATCCGTAGTGCCGATGCCGTCGGCGTCGATGCCATCTACTGTAGTGTTGGTTGTGTCGATGCCTACGCCCCCAAAACCGTCCGTGCCAGCATGGGCAGCATCATGCGCGTGCCAATGCGCACCGACATGACATGGGATGCGATCGTTGATGCACTCCACGGAGTGACCATTTATGCCGCTGATGGCGGGAGCACAAGTCAACCACACACTGCCATTGACTGGCGGCAGCCGAGTGCCTTGATTGTCGGCAACGAGGCCCGTGGACTTGGAGCTGCGGCACGCGCAGCGACACATCAATACATACATATTCCAATGCGGCCAGGCATTGAGTCATTGAACGCAGCCATGGCGACCACGATTATGCTCTTTGAGGCACAACGTCAACGCCTCGCCAACAACTAGCGCTCGCACGCGAGCGTTTTTTGCTATAATAAGAAAAATTCAATATTGCGATGACGAAGCGAGTACGGTTATTACGACGTCCAGGGAGTGCCGATCAGCGACTGTGAGTCGGTGCCGCACGAATAACCCGAAGTTCCCTTCTGAGCTGTCCACTGAAGTACGCACGTATGTGTAGGCTGGACCGGCACCCGCCGTTACCGGGATTGAGGGTTGTGGTATGACCACAACCGAAGCAGGGTGGTACCACGAGCCACGCATCGTCCCTGACGATGGCGTGGATTTTTGTTATGCAATCCGACCAATCATGGAGGTAGTCATCTGTGAGTATCATCGATCAGCTCGCCCAAATCGAGCAAGATGCCCTCGCTGCTTTACCCACCATCAGCAGTGTTGAGGCACTTGCTGAGTGGAAGAGCAGCTACTTGGGCAAACAAGGTGCCATCGCTAAACTCAGTCGCGAGCTCGGGACATTGCCCGCCGATCAGCGCCCCGCCGCTGGTCAACGCTTTAATGCGGTGCGTGGCACCCTCGAGAGCGCCTTGAGTGAGCGCGAGACGGTCGTCAACAGTGCCGCCCAAAACGAGGCATTCACCCGCGAGGCCGTTGACGTGACCCTACCGGGTCGACCGACCGTCGTTGGTCGCTTGCACCCTAGCACGCGCGTGTTGCGCATGATTACCGACATCTTCGCCGAGATGGGATTCCAGGTATGGGAGAGCCCCGAGGTCGAGACCGATACCCTCAACTTCGAGTTGCTCAATATCCCCGCTGATCACCCTGCCCGCGATATGTGGGACACGTTCTACATTGATACACCGGCTGGCGCTGAGAAGGTGCTGTTGCGCACCCACACGTCACCTGGCCAAATTCACTCCATGCGCGCGCACGCTCCCAATCCAGTCCGCGTGATTTTGCCGGGCAAGTGCTACCGCTACGAGCAAGTCACGACCCGTCACGAGATGATGTTCCATCAAGTTGAGGGGATCGCCGTCGGCGAGAATATCACCTTCTCCGACCTGAAGGGTACGTTAATTGGCTTTGCGGAGCGCTTGTACGGTGCCGGTACCAAAACCCGCTTCCGCCCCAGCTACTTCCCATTTACGGAGCCAAGCGTCGAGCTCGATGTTGAGTGCTTCTTGTGCAAAGGCGACGGCTGTCGCGTCTGCAAGCACACCGGCTGGCTCGAGATCTCGGGTGCTGGCATGATTCACCCCGATGTGTTGCGCAACGGTGGGTATGATCCGGCCATCCACAGTGGATTCGCCTTCGGGATGGGACCTGAGCGCATCACCATGTTACGCCACGGCATCGACGACATTCGCTGGTTCTTCAGCGGCGATGAGCGATTCTTGGAGCAATTCGTTTAAATGACTACCCATACAACGCGCATCCATTTTATTGTGCTTTTCAGCATGCTGACGGTGTTATTCGTCAACAGCAGCATGTTGGCATTGCGCAACCCGCTCGGCGAGGCGCCAGATGAGCCCGCTCACATGGACTATGCGCGTTTTGTGGCCGTCAATCAACGACTCCCCGTGCAATGTGCCGAGCCGTGTCGGAGCGATGTGCCTGGTGAAGGCCATCAACCACCACTCGCCTATCTCATCGCAGCCGTCGTCACCTACCCGTGGATTGACCATGGCGAGTGGGTACCACAACCGGTCAACCCGGGCTTTGTGTGGCGTGACGGGAGCGATGGTCAAGCCTTGATCCATGGCACGCGTGAGCTGTGGCCGTGGCAGGGCAACATCCTCGCATGGCGCATCATGCGCATGCTCTCGGCCGTATTGATTACCATCGCAGTCGGCGTAGTCTGGCTGATTGCCCAACGCATCACCACACCTGACATTGCACTCGCCGCTGTGGCGCTCCTCGTCATCACACCCCAAACCGCCATTGTGGGGAGCACGATGAGCAACGATGCGTTATTGATGTTGCTCAGTGGCATTGCACTCTATCAAAGCATCACCGCAACACGGCGACAGAGCATGGTATGGCTAGGTTTATGGCTTGGATTAGCCATCATCACCAAGTTGAGTGCCATCGTGTTATTGCCTTTGATTCTCTGGAGTAGCTGGCAATCGCTCCGTGGCCACGCCCGCTGGCAGGGGTTCGCACTCGCTAGTGCCGTCATCGTAGCTACCAGTGGCTGGTGGTTTTGGCGCAATTACGGGCTCTATGGTGATGTCCTCGGCTATGAACTCTTTCAGCAAACCTATGCAACGGGAGCTATCGACCTCGGGGCACTCATCACCTGGCAACAGTTCGTACAACAGTTGATTCGCTCAACCTGGGGGGTTTTCGGCTGGATGAGTCAGCCCATGCCCGATTGGTGGTATATCATTGGTGCCACTGTAACCATCATCTGTGGCTTCGGCATCGGACTGCGGCTCAGTCGCATGTCGCGCCCACAAGCAATTTGGTGGCTATTTGTGACGCTGCTTATCGGTGCCCTGATCTGGTTGATTAGTTTGGGCATGACGGTCGGGGCGGTAGCCTGGCAAAGCCGACTGATTATCATGATTTGGCCGATTGCCAGTATCATCATGGCAGCCGGGCTGATCCGTGGCCTCGGCGCAAAGATGTATCCCATTATGCTCCTAGGTATCGCCATTATTGGCGCAAGCACATCGATGATTCTTTGGGCTGCCCAGATTGCGCCATCATATCGCTTCGATATGCCGGCACGTTCGACAACCGAGACACCCCTTTCGGTCACCCATAACGAGGTCTTTGTTGAAAAAACCTCCGGCGGTGGGATTTTGTTGATCGACAGTGACGTCTCACCGGCGCCCGCTCCCGGCCAAACCGTTACGGTCACCTTACGGTGGCAGGTCATCACCCGCCCTGCTCAAGCATGGGAGGTGTTTGTGGTGGTGCGCGACCCCCAAAAACAATGGTTCGTGGATATGCGCGATCGCATGCACCCCACCATACCCTCCACCGTATTCACTCCTGGTGATCGCTTTGTCAGCACCCACCAGGTCAGCATACCTGCCGATCTCCCGACCAACGAGTACATCATGCAAATTGGTCTAGTTGATACTGCGACGCAGCAACGCGCCGTCAAACGCAACGATGCCGGCAAAATTTTAGGCGACAGTATTAATGTGTCTTTCCGCGTTGGCACACAAGCGCCGTAGGCGTTCATTTTTAAGGAGAAGTATCTGATGCGTATTCCGCTTTCGTGGCTCCGCGACTATGTGGATGTCACCCTACCCGTCGATGAGCTGGCCGAGCGCCTGACTCGTTCAGGACTCGAGGTTGATGCCGTCGAGAAGCTCGGCGTGACCGACTCTGAACTCCCCTGGGATCCCACCCTCGTCCTCGTCTGTAATATTCTCGAGGTCACACAGCACCCCAATGCCGACCGTTTGGTGCTCGCCGAGGTCGAATACGGCGCTGGTCTTATTCACACCGTCGTCACCGGTGCCCCCAATTTGTACCAATACAAAGGACTTGGGCGCCTGAGTCACCCACTCAAATCGGTCTTTGCCAAAGAAGGAGCAGTCCTCTACGACGGCCATGTCGAGGGTAAAGTCAAAGTCAAGCTCAAAGGCAAGCCGGTGCGTGGCGTCATGTCGGATGCCATGCTCTGCTCCGAAAAAGAGCTCGGCATCTCCGAAGAGCATGAGGGCATCATGATTCTGCCCGACGATGCCCCAACCGGCACGCCACTCGTTGACTATCTCGGCGACGTCGTCATCGACATCGACGTTCTGCCCAACATGGCCCGCACCTTGTCGATGGTCGGCATGGCCCGAGAAATCGCCGCTCTCACCGGCCAATCTGTACGGCTACCCGACCCACAGGTCACAACCAGCGGCGCCGATATCAATAGCATTGCCAAGGTCACCATCGAGGCCACCGAGCTCTGCCCGCGCTTCACCGTGACCATGGTCAAAAACGTCACCATCAAACCGTCGCCGTTCTGGATGCAACGTCGCCTCACTATGGCCGGCATGCGCCCGATCAACAATATCGTCGACATCAGCAACTACGTCATGCTTGAGCTCGGCACACCCAATCACACCTTCGACGCCGATTGTGTGACCAACAATCACATCATGGTACGCACCGCCAAAGAAAATGAGCAACTCACCACGCTCGACGGCCGCACGCACCAGCTCAATCCTGGGCATTTGCTCGTCTGTGACACAGCCCACGCCTTGAGCGTGGCCGGCGTCATGGGTGGCGAAAGCAGCGAAGTCAGCGAGCGCACGCGCAACGTGTTGGTCGAGGCCGCCATCTGGGAGCCCACCATCATCCGGCGCATGTCGACGGCATTCAAATTGCGCTCCGAAGCCTCAAAGCGCTTTGAGCGCGGTGTTGATCCCGAGATGCTCGATCTCAGTCAGCGCCGTTTGACCCAGCTCCTCAGCGACTACGCCGATGGCGAGGTCGTAACCGGCATGATTGATGTCCGTAGTCAACCAAAGCGCGAGGTCGTGATTGCCTTAAGCACCCACGAGGTCAAGCGCATTCTCGGTCTGACATTCACGCGCGACCAAGTGGCCGAGCTCCTTGCGCCCCTCGGGTTCACCTGCACCCCACACGACGCCGATACCCTGCACGTTGCAGTGCCCAGCCACCGTGGCGACGTCAGTCATACCGCCGATCTCTGCGAGGAGGTCGCGCGCATGTACGGCTACGACAACCTGCCCAGCACCATCATGGCTGATGAGTTACCAGTGCAACGCACCAACTTGGTACTCGAGCGTGAGCACTTCAGCCGTGACATCCTCACCGGCGCAGGACTCAACGAGGCCATCACCTACTCGCTGACCAGCCGTGAGGCCGCCGCCAAGCTTGACCCAGCCGAGCTTGAGGCCACGAATTACCTGCGCCTCGCCAATCCGCTCTCGCCCGAGCGCGAGTTCATGCGCCGCTCGATTTTGCCGACGCTCCTCGAAGCCGCCAACGTCAATATCCGCGAAAGTGGTGTCACCCGGTTGTTTGAAATCGGTCGTGTCTATCACCCGCGCCCCGATGCCATCTTGCCCAACGAGCCACTCCGCGTCGCTATTGTGCTCGCCGGCCCTCGTGTACCGGCGTCGTGGCAATCATCGACCCAAGAGTCCATGGACTTCTTCGATGTCAAGGGCGTCATTGAACGCCTCGTTGAGCGCTTGCGCATCGCCGATGTCACCTACGCCCCCAGTGCCGTCACCTATTTACAACCCGGGCGCGCTGCTGACGTGATTGTGCGGGTTGGCAAGGAGAACGTCACCATCGGCCATTTCGGTGAGTTGCACCCTGATGCGCGCGAGCGCTTCGGCTTGCCTGCAGTACGTATCGGTATTGCCGAGCTCAACTTGCACACCATGCTCGAGCTTGCTAGCGTGCCGCGCTACCAAAGCATCTCACGCTATCCGGCTACCACCCAAGATCTGGCCATGATTGCACCGGTGACCGTGAGTGCCGAGCAGATTGAGAAGTCGATTCGCAAGTACTCTGGTAATTCCCTCAGCAACGTCGAAATCTTCGATGTCTACACCGGCGCTCAAGTCGGTGAGGGCATGCGCAGCATCGCATACCGTATCACGTTGCGCGCCAGCGATCGCACCTTGAGCGAGGACGAGGTCAGCAAGATTCGCGCCAAGATTATCCGTGGCGTCGAGTTCGATACTGGGGCCAAGATTCGTAGCTAGTTAAGGTTTAGCACGGCACGCCACACATATGTGGCGTGCCGTGCTGTGACAGTTTACGTAAATGACCAGCATGACCCTTATCCGACAACTGACTACTACCGACGTGGAGGACTTTCGTCAGCTCATTGCTGTCTTCCATGCCGCATTCGAAAACGATTCACCAACCATCGCATCCGATAACACCTTAACCCAACTTCTATCATCACCGCACTTCATCGTATTCGGCGTCTTTGTTGATACCAACCTCGTCGGTGGGTGTACGGCCCACCTTCTCCCCAGCTACACCTCGGATCATCCTGAACTACTCATCTACGATTTTGCCATTCACCCTAACTATCACCGTCGGGGCTTTGGCACAAAACTCATTCGTGCCATTGTCACGTTTTGTCATAATCAACACATCCCTCTCTTTTTTGCGCTTGCGCATGCCGAAGATACGCATGCCATTGAGTTTTATCGCGCAAACGGTGCAACACTCGAAGACGTCGTCAATGCGCTTTTTGCAATGTAGTTTTATACAATCACTCGGCTAACCTCACTTCAGTACCAATTTTATTTATCAAACCGCATCTTTTCGCCTCCATCTCTCACAAATACCGAATCGTGCATGTCACTCTGCGCCATTTTATCTCCACTTCATCTTGTCAGTTGACAGGATGCCTAACAATGACTATAATTTTAAATAACAAAGTAAGTTGATAATATTACTTATGTATTAACCAGTGTGGTGGAGGGCTTTTTCGATGACATATCATTTTGATCGCAGTGCCTTACGGTTCGGACAGATCAGCCTAATTACCGTATTAGCAATCGGATTCGTATTAGGGATTCAGGCGTTTATCGTCGTGGGTGCCTTCATGCTCGGTGCAGCGCTTGTTGCACCACGGTATGCACCACAGTTGTTGGTGTATCGCGCGTTGGTCCGCCGTGGCGTTGTGCGCACCGAGATTTACGACGAAGACCCAGCGCCACATCGCTTCGCCCAGAAGATGGGGTTTGGGGTATTGGCCATCGGTGTCGTCAGTAGCGTCGTTGGACTGAGTACAGTGGCCTGGGGCGCCGCCATCATGGTAATCGCGTTGGCGCTAATTAATGTCACGACCGGGTTTTGTGCCGGGTGTTTTGTACACGCGCAACTCGCACGCTTGCGGAGTTAACGATTATGCTGACACGAATTATCATTCTGGTGGTTATTGTCGCCGCAGTGGCAGCATTTGCGTGGTACATGCGCTGGCGCAGTCAAAAAGCCAGTGAGCAGGGCGTGGTTCTCACGCACTTTCCGTTGGGTAAGGTGGGAGTCATCGCAATTACGACAGAGGATTGTGTGCAATGTGAGCGCCTACAAAAACCTGCGCTCAAGCGTTTGCAGACACAACGTGACGATATCGAGGTGGTATGGCGCACGGTCGACCAAGAACCGGAGCTTGTCAAAGAGCTGGGAATCATGACGGTACCAAGCACGCTTGTGCGTGATGCACACGGCAAGGTCGTCAAGGTTAATCTGGGCTATGTGGATGATCGGGTATTAATGCAACAGCTTTCGATTGTCTCGGCTCCCCCGCACTGTGCATAAATATGCCAGGCGTTACCATACACCCCCGATTGATGCGGTACACATCAATCGGGGGTGAGCTGTGTAGTATGCGATTTATCGACGGCCAGTGCGATTAAATAGGCTAATTGAATCGACCGAGATACCGCTATGGATGCGTTGAATCACCTCAGCCATCAAAGTGGCAACGGACAACACTTTGACATTTGGATGACGATCCAGATTGTGAAGAGGCAGACTATCCGTCGTCACAAATTCTTTGATTGGGCTGGCTGCGAGACGATCGAGCGCCTTACCTGCCATAATCGAATGCACCACTGCTGCAGAAATGTCAGTGGCACCACGGTCTGCTAGGAGCTCGGCAGCGGCCACCAGCGAGTTACCAGTGGCAATCTCGTCATCGACCAGAATACAATGCCGCCCTTGCACCTCACCAATCACGTTCAAGGCCTCGACATGACGTTCGTTTTCGTCAGCCGGTTGGATATGGTGGATATGACGTTTTTCAACAATCGCCAACGGCACACCGAGCTGCTCCGCAAAATTACGAGCGCGTTTGGCAAAGCCCATATCAGGAGCTACGACGGTGTAGTTTTCGACACGCGTGTGTTGAAAGTGACGCACCATCAGCGACATGGCACTCAACTCATCTACGGGAATCGAGAAGAAGCCCTGAATCTGCCCAGCATGCAAATCAAGTGTCACCACCTGCTGTGCACCTGCCACCTGAATCATGTCCGCCAGCAGGCGCGCCGTAATTGGCACACGCGGCTGATCGCGCTTGTCGGTACGACCATAGGCAAAAAACGGAATAACCGCCGTGACTCGCCCTGCAGCGGCGCGCCGACAGGCATCAAGCATAATCAACAACTCCATGATGCGATCGCTCAACGGCGCTGAAAGTGACTGCACCACAAAGACATCTTTCTCACGCACACTTTCATTCAATCGAGCAAAGAGGTTGTCATTGGGGAACTTGGTCAGGGTAATATCACCAAGAGTAACACCGAGACGATCGGCGATGGCTTTGGCTAACGCTGGATTACCACTCCCGCTAAAAATTCGCATATCGCTAAAGCGACTACTCATGAGCATCCTCTAGTACTGTGTGGTGATTACTGCCTCTATTGTAGAGTGTTTCAGTCAATGCCGCAAAAACCACTATACACATCTTCTCCCACTCTTCTCCAACGGTTATCCACGCAAAATCCCTCACGTTATCCCACATTTCCACACGTTATCCACATTTTGTACGAATCCCCCCACAAACGATACATGTGTGGAGGGATAAACGTTCCTTTTGCTGTTGATTTAGAAAGATGATGCCCACTGTAACGAACCCGTGATCATCACAATTCAGCCTAAGATGCACATCATTGTGTCTTTGCGGCACTCCGTGGCAACGGCCACAACACCAATACCACAAACCCAATCGTCACCATAATCACGCCGTACCACGCATCAATCACATTGGCCTGGACAATCGTAGGGGTCCCAAGGACAGATCCCTCATACCCGACCACCAGTCCGGCATACAAGTTATTGACCACATGCATGCCGATCGCACGCTCAATGCCGTTATCGCGAAGACTCAACACCGCCGTCCCCACACCCACTAAAAAGTAGTTGAGTGCCATCGGAATTGGACCGCCAAGCGCTGACCCCATCTCAGGGTTCAACAAGTGCGGTGCCATGAATGCGACGCCTGAGAGTAATACCAAGAAGACCGGTTGCGCCCATAGCCGCGCAAAGGCCTGCATCAGATACCCGCGGAACATCAACTCCTCGCCCGAGGCCTGAATCGGAATCAGCAATAAGACCAGCGGCGCAATCAAAATCCACTGACTGAAATCGAACGTCCACTCATAGCGCCCCGGATGAATCAACGCCTCAATCACCGTAAATATCACACCGAGCCCCAACCAAATCACCATGCTCTGCCAAACTAATGGCCAGCGGAAAGTGGTAGTTGTGGTGAGTTGCGTCAACGTGCGCCGATGGACGAGGCGCTGCGCTAACCATACACCTACGAAAAGCATGATCGGACTAAACATGACTAGAGCAAACTGAACCGGATCTCCCGACCCACCAAACGATCCACTCTCATCCAGATTAATCAATCCCATGCCCGCTCCAATCACTACTGGAATCGCGCCGAGAATGATGTAGCACACCAGAATCACCACCAGCCCAACCCACCAACTCCACCACTTACTGTTCCCTGTCTGGGTGTTATGTAGCCACTCCATGATGTATCTCCTTGTTATGGAATCATCGACCCAATAAAATACCCCAAAATCCCGCCACACATGACAAACAACAACCCGAACCCCAACCGACTGATGCGCACATCAATGCCGGCCAACCGTAATTGATACGCTATCCACGGCAAACCAGCAAAGATACTGATTGTGGCAATCACCGTTATCAATAGACCCAGCCCGATGGTAACCGCCAGCACCAGCGTCGTATCGGCTTGTGTCGCCAACCATGGCGACACAATGCGAAACATGAGTATCAGTATCACAACTAACCCCACGCTACCCCACAACGCCGGCTTGGCAAACATACGTGCCGCCCGCTGATACTTAGTCGTTGAATCTGTCGGGCTAAATATCGCTGGTGTCCCTGGTGCCGCCTTAAACAGATGGATCTGCTGCTCAATCGACGTCACATGCTGCCAACCAGCCATGGCACACATCTCAAAATACTCAGGATCCGGTTTGTCCTGATAATCGATGGCAAACACGACCTGCTCAGGTGGCGCCTGCTCAAGTATCATGAACATGCCACTTATTCTAGACAGGCGCCATCCCTCGGCCGCCCAGTTCGCCAAGCGTTGCAAATCATGCTCCTCAGCAAACGCCAATCCTGAGCCGATTTCACGTCGCGTCAACGGGATTATCTTGTGTGGGGTGCTCATCCCAACTCCTTTCTAGTACCCAAGCATCAATCCAAATAGCGCGCCCGTCATGACACTCACACCATCGACGAGTACTTGCGCACGCTGCCGGGACCAACGCAACGCAATCCCATATCGACGCACCTGATACACGAGCCACGGCAGTACCGTATGCCACACCACGACACTCACCGCGTACATGCTCGCCATTCCTATGCCAGCCAGCACCCAACCAAGTATTCCTCGGTCGACCATCCACAGCCACGGCCACAACAGCGTTGATATCAGCCAGGTCATCACAACCAACACCAAACTGCTGATCAACGCCACATGTTGCAACTGTTGTTGAGCCCGAACCACCATAGAATTATCGTGTGTACTAAATAGTGGTCGTGTGCCAACAGGCGCCTTGAATAGATGAATCGTATTCGACAGCGATAATACATGCGTCCACCCAGCTACGTGACAAAGTGCGTAATATTCATCGTCTGGGGATGTTTGATAGTCCACCGCAAATAGTACCTGCTCTGGTGTGGCACGTTCGAGCACAACACACATACGACGCACTGCCACAACCTGCCACCCCTCAGCCGCCCACTGCGACATGTGCTGCAGATCCTCGTCTGCACTGCATGCCAACCCAGCAATCAGCTCAAGTCGGGTGATAGGTATATGTTTGTGCCAAGCTGATTCGTTCATCGCCTGATCATCCTTTTATCCAATCACTAACCACAAGAACATCACGACGGTTAGCAGAGAAGTAACAATCGGTATCGCCGATAACACCACCTGTCCTGGTCCTCGCCACTGACGTATGCGATACGCCAACCACGGCGTGAACGTAAAAATCAACAATGTCTGGGCGGCAATCACCACACCCAACAAACCTATACTCCCCACAATCGCCAACCATGCTGGCTCAAGCTGCTGACTCCATGCACGCCCCCACATAATCACTCCCCACCACACTGCGACGACCACCGCAACACCGGCTATTGCAGCGCGCAACAATCTTCCCTGTGCTCGCTGATACTTCACGTGTATCTCTGCAGTCGAAAACATTGGCGGCGTACCAGGTGGCGCTTTAAAAACATGAATCAACTTGTCCATCGATACCACATGCACCCACCCGCTAGCCTGGCACAACGCGAAGTACTCCGCATCAGGCTCATACATGTAGTCCACCGTAAATACGACCTGCTCTGGTGGTGCTGGCTCAAGAACGTAACTCAAACCCTTGAACCCGATTAGTCGCCATCCCTCAGCTGCGAGTTCATGCAGTCTTTGCATGTCACCCGCCTCATCAAATGCAAGTCCTCTACTGGTCTCATATCGTACAGACGGTTTGTTCATCACTCGTATTTCCTTTCAATGCCCGCTTGGCAAACTCCACCATTGCTTGCTTGCGCGCAATTTCGTTGATGAGTCGCATTCGCCCCTCAGCCGTAATCACATAAATCTTGCTTGCTCCGTCTGATTCACATCGTTCAAGTAACCCAGCCTCCACCAACTGCCTAAGCGTCGTGTACAACGTGGCAGGTCCAATGTGCACTGCCTGACTATCGACCTGCATCAACATCTGCATCACGGCATACCCGTGGAGCGGCTCAATCAGCGCAGCCAAAATATAAAACTGTGAGTCGTTCAACTCTCCATTCGAAATCGAATCGCGCCTAGGCATCGTTGTTCTACCTACATCCAACTATATCAATAATTGATACATATACTATATCAATAATTGATATATGTCAAACCAGAGCACATAGTCGAATTGCTATAGCAGTGCACTGTTTACCGTACCTCTCTTAGCAATTTTTTGCGCAAAAAAACCCATCTCGGGTAGTTTTGGCTTTCATACATGATTTCGGGTTCGTACCAGTCATACGCTATGTGACACAAGTATTGATGCTGATGGGTGCATACTCGACACAAAAACCCCCACAGGTATCAACCCGTGGGAATACTACTCATCATCGAACTTATCTTCCGCATGCGCTAAAGCTTTTTTTGATTGAGATATAATCGTATGCCCCACACAATCAGGGGTGTGCCAATGACCGTCGGTCATAGCCAACGGACTAACGGGGGCAACAATTCGAGATTCACGGCAAATACAACCGATACTGTTGCGATAAATGCACCACGCATTGCACTGACATGTGCAATGATGCGCTGTTGGCGACTCTGTTCACGCGTACGACGCACATCCTGCCAGCCATATGGTGTCGAGATGACACCAAACACAATCGCTGCAATACCAAAAAAATCACCTGTCACTATCCACCATAATCCCACACCAAACAATAGCGCCGCAGCAACAAACGATGCGGTACCAATAATCTTACCGAGTTGTGGGTTATCGCCGCGCGCTGGTAACCACCCCAAAAGCGCCATCGCCGCCGAAAAAATCGCTACCGCAAATAAAAACGGATTTGGCCGAATAATAGACATCACTAATGCGGTTATCCCCAGGATCAGCATACTAACCACATACACAAGTCCCGCTCGCCGATGTGGTCGTGATCCTTTACGTGTGAACATCGCAATCACTCCAATCAACAACGCAATTGTTCCTGCACAACTGTGCAACTATAGTGAGATGGTGTGTGTCATACTCATCTAGTGTCCTCAAAGCACGAATATACGCATCAGCATACCCACAGTCACCACGATTATACTTACTACAAATTCGATGGTATAACGATATTGAATAACAAAATCATACGTTGAGGATTACATGCCATTTCTAAAAAGCATATACACAGTACCCGAGTTGATCATCCCTAACACATATCCATTTACGATATCGTTATTTGCGCAGGCGATGCATTTTGACTTCAGGAGAGATGTCACCTTGTTTGTTGGCGAAAACGGTTCAGGTAAATCCACTTTGCTTGAAGCAATTGCATCTAAATGTGATTTTCATACCGCTGGTGGTGGACGAAATCAACGTTACATCCACCATAAAAGTGAATCACCGCTTGCAGATGCGTTACGCCTTTCATGGTCGCCCAAAGTTACCGAAGGTTTTTTTCTGCGTGCTGAGAGTTTTTACAATTTCGCCACTTATCTCGACGAAATTGCCCAAGACGATCTGCGTGTCTACGACAGATACGGCGGTAAGTCGTTGCACGAGCAATCACACGGCGAGTCATTTCTTAGTTTATTCGTTCATCGTTTCACCCGTGGGCTTTTCATTCTTGACGAGCCTGAGGCAGCATTATCACCACAACGACAACTCGCATTCATGCGTATCATTCACCAATTAACGGCCACTGGGCGTGCGCAATTCATTATCGCTACACATTCACCGATGCTGCTTTGCTATCCGGGTGCCGATGTTGTCAGTACGGATGGTCCAGCACTAAAAGTCATTGATTATCGGGATAGTGAACACTATCAACTCACTACCTCGTTCCTTGCGCATCCTGACCGCTACTTCCGCCATTTATTTGAAGATTAATCAGGTACTACCAAGTAACTAGACAGTTTTGTGGTACACAAAACCCACCAAAAGGAATCTTCTGGTGGGGTGTATCTTGGTAGCGGCGAGCGGATTCGAACCACTGACCTTCGGGTTATGAGCCCGACGAGCTGCCACTGCTCCACGCCGCGTCACAACCTAAGTATAGTCTATTTACCGGGCATTACAATGAGAATCAGGTGAGCATATCAGCTGGCTCGTATAATACAACACCCCCATCGAGATTACACTCGATGGGGGTGTTGTGATTGGTAGCGGCGAGCGGATTCGAACCACTGACCTTCGGGTTATGAGCCCGACGAGCTACCACTGCTCCACGCCGCGATGTGGATGGCGCACAGCCCTAGTCTCCCCGCGGGCATCCCGCTAGTACCTTCAGCGCTGGAATGTTTCACGACCCGGTTCGGGATGGGACGGGGTGGGTCCACTCCGCTTCGTGCACGCCAATGGCTCAGGGTGGAATATCAAGCGAGTCTACCGTTGTTGAGTCATCAACCGATCTTCCCTCA
>JBKCLM010000147.1:0-59805 GCA_046300655.1 Chloroflexota bacterium
GCATTACCGCCTGCACGAACCGTGCAGGCGGTAATGCCCCTGGTCGTCATGTCGCGCGGGTAAGGGTGGTTTGGTAGGCCTGCACGGGTCGTGCAGGCGGTAATGCCCCTGGTGGTGATGTCGCGCGGGTAACGATGGTGATTGGTAGGCCTGCACGGTTCGTGCAGGCATGGTGCATCCCATGATACGCGGGTGATTGTGGGATGGTAGGCCTGCACGGTTCGTGCAGGCATGGTGTCATGTCAGGGCCAGGCAACGCCTGGCCCCTTTGTTTTTTGCGCAAACGAAATGCGGTATGATGGAGGCATCAAACCCACCCCACCACAGTGAGGCTGTCGATGAAGACACCATTTACCATCTTTGTGATGCAGTCGGCCCACACCGATATCGGTTATACGCACCCCCAAGAGCAAATCGCCGACATGTACCTCGACCACTACGACCTCGTACTCGAGTTGTGTCAAGCCACTGCCGATGATCCCGAGGAACGGCGCTTTAAGTGGACGTGTGAGACGTTCTGGCAGGTCGAGCACTACCTGACACATCGCCCCGAGCGCCTCGACATGTTCTTGCATTTTGTGCGTAACGGCCAAATCGAAGTCTCGGCCAGCTATTTGCACTTCACCGATGTCATCGATGCTGACGCCTACGCCAAAAGCATCGAGGCGGCCGTGACCTTTGCGCGTACGCACAACATCCCACTGCGGACTGCCATGCACGCCGACATCAACGGCTGGTCATGGGCGCTCCCTGATGCACTGGCCGCCCACAACATCCCCTACTACTGTAGCATGGTGCATATCGACAGTGGTACCGATCCGTTGGGCGTGCGCGGCAGTGTGCATTACATGTGGACCAAAGAGTTCGGCGAGTGGATTAACCCACAAGCGCCGATTCGCGTGCCACAGCTACATCGCTGGCAAGGTGCCGGTGGTGGCGAGGTGTTGCACTGGCTCAATGAGCACTATTTGTTGGGCAACGTGCTGGGCTTGTCGAGCCCCCAAGGCTTTCATGCCGACAAGACGCGCTACTTTACCGAGATTGATACCCTGACGGTCGATGATTTGTATACCCGAGCTACGGTCGAGGTACCGGCCTACGTGGCGCGCGTGCAAAAGAGTGGCTACACCCTGCCGGCCATGCTGATGAGCACTGGTGGATTCTACGTCGATAACAGTCCGCCCGATGGGCGTTGGCTCGAGGTGATTGCGCGCTGGAACGCCGAGCACGACGACATCAAATTGCGTACCGCCACGCTGAGCGAGTGGTTTGATTGGGTGCAGGCGCAAGAGCCGAACCCGGTGCGCTACCGCGCCGCCTGGCCCGATCACTGGGCGCACGGGCTCGGCACGATGACCGCCGAGATTGGTCAAGCCCGGCGCAGTCAACGGCGTCGTGCCGACATCGCTACGCTGGTCGCTGACAGTGCTGATACGCGTGCAGCTGAGCAACTCGCATCTGCCCTGTCGCACGAGCGTTTTGCGCTCGAGCATACGTTTAATGCATGGTCGACGACAGCCCGACCCGGGGCGAGCGTGATTGGCTTCCAGCAGTCCTACAAGGCGCTCCACTTTCATCGGACTGAGTTGATGCTCGACGAGGCGGCTGGTCGGGCGTTGCGGGCACTCTACACCAAATCAAGCCAGCCGCAACTCGTCATTGACGTGCCAGAGGGTCCGGCGGTTGTGCGCTTTGTGGCCGGCGATATGCCGGTTAAGCCGGCCGAGATGCAACTGCAAGATGTCAACGGGCGGCGCTACGACATCCAAGCCGATCATACTAGCCTGCCCCAGTTTGTGGTGAGCATGGATGCGGCGCAGGCGGGTCGGCAGGTACTGAGTCTGGTCCCGCGTGAAGGCGATGAGACGCCCCAGAGCGATCGGAGTGACGTGCGCCTGCACAATGCGCATTGGGATGTGGTAATTGACCCGATTAGTGGTGGACTCACGCACCTGACCGAAAAGCGCACTGGACATAATTGGGTGCAGTCACATCAACGAACCTTTGGCCAGATGATTCACGAGCAAGTCGTCCACCCATACGGTCGCCAAGCGGTCAGCAATGGGGCCATGCTCAAGCAGTGGGGCATTGGTGGTCCAGCCCTCAACGAGTGGCCCGATGTGCCAGTAACCGAGCAGACCGTGGCGCATACCACCAAAATGCTCAGCCATGTGCGCGGGCCGGTCTTTGATGCGATTGTCTGGCAGGGTGGCAGTGAGCGCTTGGGCAAACTGCGCTATGAATGGCGTCTGTATCACCAGCCGGCACTTGTCGAGTTGCATGTCGAGTGGCATAAGCGCTGGTGTGACGAGCCCGAGGCGGTCTATTTGGCCTTCCCGTTTGCAGCTCCTGATTCACAGTTGCAGTTCGAGAGTAGCGGCGGTTTCTTTACGCCCGGGTCGCATACCGAGGGTGGCCAGATCCCGGGGACGTGCAATCGCTACTACACCATCCAACGGGCGGCCGTGATGAGCAATGTGCGCGACCATTCGTTGCTGTGGGCGCCGCTCGATGCACCACTGGTCGTGCCCAACGAAATTCGCTTTGATAGCTGGGAGGTTGCGCCGTGGCAGTGGAACGGCGTGCTGGCCTCGATGCCGGTCAATCACTACTGGCACACCAACTTCCCCACCAGTCAGCGCGGTGCCTTGACGTTGCGTTACCGCATCGGCAGCAGTTATGGCGCCCACAGTCTCGATGGTGCACTCAACACACTCATGCCCCACGAGGCGCTTGGATGGCGCTAAGATGAATCCCGTACTCTGGCAACCGCGTGCCGAACAACGGGCGCACAGTCAGCTGACCCATTTTGCTCAAGCTGCTGGACTGCCCCTCGATTATCCGACTATCTGGCGCTGGTCAGTTGATGCGCCAGCGGCCTTTTGGGGGCAGGTGTGGCAGTCGTGCGGCGTGATTGGCGAGATGGGATCGACCGTGTTGGTCGATGGCGATGCCATGCCCGGTGCCCGGTGGTTCCCCGAGGCACAGCTCAATTACGCCCAAAACCTGCTTCAGCACGATTTGGCCGAGGCCATCGTCTTTTGGGGTGAGGACGGCACGTGTCGCCGATACTCCAGTGTCGAGTTGCGTGCCGAGGTGGCGGCCGCCCAACACGCCTTGCGACAGGCCGGTGTGGGTGTGGGTGACCGCGTGGCTGGCTACCTGCCCAATATTCCCGAGGCAGTGGTGTATATGCTCGCCACGACAGCGCTGGGCGCGATTTGGTCGTCGGCGAGCCCTGATTTTGGTGTGCAAGGGGTGCTCGACCGCTTCGGCCAAATCACCCCCAAGGCACTGATTGCTGCTGACGGCTATTGGTATAACGGCACGTGGCATGACACCTTGGCCAAGGTGGGGCAAATTGTGGCACAGTTGCCAAGCCTACAGCTGACGGTGATTGTCGGGTATACAGGTGCAGTGCGTGGGCGTTGTGATGTGGTGCATCTCACGCATCAGCAGATAAAAGCTATGACGCCCCAGGATGTCGTCGAATATGCCCGTCTGCCCTTCAATCACCCATTGTTCATCATGTATTCGTCGGGCACGACAGGTGCCCCCAAGTGCATCGTGCACGGTGCTGGTGGGACGCTCCTGCAACACCTCAAAGAGCATCAGTTGCAGTGTGATGTTCGTGTGGGCGAGCGCGTCTTTTATTTCACTACCTGCGGCTGGATGATGTGGAACTGGCTGGTCTCAAGCCTCGCCAGTGGTGCCACCCTGATGCTCTACGACGGCAGTCCGATGTGGCGCAATGCAATCATCTTGTTTGAGTACATCGCCCGCGAACGCATTACCCTGTTTGGCACGTCGGCCAAGTGGATTGATTCGTTGATGAAGCTCACACACAATCCGGCACACGGTTACGATCTGTCGAGCGTACGCCTCATCTGCTCAACCGGCTCGGTGCTCGTACCCGAGGCCTTCGATTTTGTCTATCAGCACATCAAAGCGGATGTCCATCTAGCCTCCATCTCGGGCGGGACCGACATCATCTCCTGTTTTGTGCTCGGTAATCCGCTCGGTGTCGTGCGCCGCGGCGAGATTCAGGGGGCTGGTTTGGGCATGGCTGTGGCCGTCTTTGATGATGCCGGTCAGGCGGTTATCGACCAATCCGGTGAGTTGGTGTGCACGCGCCCGTTCCCCTCGATGCCGATAGGCTTTTGGGGCGATTTGGACGGTCGCTTGTATCACCAGGCCTATTTCGCCCGCTACCCAGGCGTGTGGTGTCACGGCGATTGGGCCAGCCAAAGCGCCGAGGGTGGGTTTGTCATCTACGGGCGTTCCGACGCCACGCTCAATCCAGGCGGTGTGCGCATTGGTACGGCCGAGATTTATCAGCAACTGGTGCATATCCACGAGGTGCTCGAGGGGGTGGTAATTGGCCAGCAGTGGCACAACGATGTACGCATCGTGCTGTTTGTGCGTCTGCGAGAGGGAGTAGTGTTAACCGATGATTTACGCCAGCGCATCCGCCAACATATCCGCACCCATACCACCCCACGGCATGTGCCGGCGGTGATAGTGCAGGTCAATGACATCCCGCGCACCAAATCGGGCAAAATCGTCGAGTTGGCTGTGCGCGCCGTGGTACACAATCAACCGGTACGTAACCGTGAGGCCTTGGCCAACCCCGAGGCGCTCGTGCAGTATCAACACCGCCCCGAGTTATTATAGAGACGCATGGCCATGCGTCTGTGCGACAATGGCCATGCGTCTCCCTGAAAGGAATCCAACCATGAACGACGAATGGGGCCTGAGCACGCGGAGTATCCATGTCGGCTGGGAGCCCGACCCGGCCACCGGCGCCGTCAAGCGCCCGTTGGTGATGGCCAACAGTTATGTGTTACCACCTGACGGCGATTGGGACTCGGTGCCGTTTGGCTATGCCCGCGACCTCAACCCCAACGCCCGCTGGCTCGAAGAGCGCTTGCAGGCACTTGAGGGCGGGGAGGATTGTGTGGTCACGGCCAGCGGCGTCAGTGCGATTAACGGCACGTTTATGGCCTTGTTGAGCAGTGGTGACCACATCATCTGCTCCGATATCTCGTATGTGTCGGTGCGCACGATGTTACTTGAGCACTTTCCCAAAAGGTTCGGCATCGAGACGACCTTGCTCGATACATCAGATGTGGCCGCCGTTAAGGCAGCGCTACGCCCCAACACCAAAATCATCCATGTCGAGACGCCGGGCAACCCAACCACGCGTATCAGCGACCTCGCCGCCATCGCCGAGATCGCTCATGCCCACGGTGCCCTCCTGACCGTCGATAGTACCTGGTCGGGTTTGACCACCCAAAAGCCGTTTGCCCTTGGCGCCGACATCGTGATGCACAGCATCTCAAAGTACATCAACGGCCACGGCGATGCCCTCGGTGGTGCCGTATTTGGCCCCAAAGCATTGATGGATGTGGTGCGCTTGTTTGTGGTCAAAGACATGGGCGCCTGCATTAGTCCGTTCAATGCCTGGCAAGTGATGCGCGGCGTGGCCACGCTCGAGTTGCGCATGGCGCGTCACAACGAGAATGCCCAGCGCGTCGCTGAGTATCTCGAGTCACACCCCAAAGTTGCGTTTGTGCGCTATCCGGGCCTCAAGAGCCACCCCAATCATACCGTGGCAGCGCGGCAGATGGACGGGTTCTCAAGCATGCTCAACTTTGATTTGGTTGACCAGAGCAAGCGCGCTGCGTTCATCTCGTACCTCAAGGTCTTTGTGCATGCGGTCAGTTTGGGGCACGACGAGAGTTTGATTTTTGTGTATACCGATGCGACGAACGGCGAGTCGTTTTATCGGGTGAGCATCGGCATCGAGAATGTCGAGGATTTGATTGCCGATTTGGCCCAAGCACTCGAACGCCTGTAATGTTGCGTTTCTTCGTGCTGTCAATTGCTCGCACATCTCCTGGTGGCGCTCTGCGGAGCGCCACTGGTTTTTTTCTTGAGAAAGTACAATCTCACGTCAATTTGCTACTTGACTTTTTCGTGATACATGTCACAATCTAGGCGAAGCATAACGCAGTGATTCTGCGGGAGGTGTGTCATGACGAAGGTAGTATTGGCCTGTGTCGATGGATCGCAGTACGTGACCAGTGTGTGTGATCATGCAAGTTGGGCCGCACGTCAGCTGACGCAGAGCGTTCTGCTGTTGCACACCCAAGTGGAGCAACACGACTTTTTGGTGCCAAATGACTTTGGCAGTGCAGTCGGTATGGCAGTGAGTGCTGAGCTTCTTGAGAAGCTAACCGAGATGGATGAGGCGCGTAGTCAGCTCGAGCAACAAAAGGGTCGTGTGGTGCTTGCACATGCCGCTGAATTGATTGGTGCGCAGAGCGTAACTGTGTCGACGCGCCAAGAATGGGGTAGCCTCGTTGATGTGCTTGCAACGCTTGAGAGCGATGCGTCGTTGGTGTTGATTGGCAAACGCGGTGAGACAGCCCAGCACGCAGCCAACCATCTCGGCTCAAACCTCGAGCGCGTGGTTCGTACGTCGCAGGTTCCGGTGCTCGTGTGTACCCGTGATTTCAGTCCGGTTGAGCGTGTCGTTCTTGCGTATGACGGCGGTGCGAGCTCGCATAAGGCGCTCGAATATATCGCGCACAATCCACTCTTTGCCGGGGTTGAAGTGCATCTTATCTACGTGGGTACCGACAATCCTGAGACACAAGGTATGCTACACGGAGCTGCTACGGTCGTCACGCAGACTGGCCGGACGGTGCATACGCATATTGCCTCTGGTTCGGCTGACGATGCCATTACCGAGTATGTGCTCTTACATAACATTCAATTGATTGTCATGGGTGCATATAGTCACTCGCCGTTGCGCAATTTCTTTGTGGGCAGTACCACCAGCGCGATTTTGCAATCGGCACCGGTATCGGTTTTGTTGTTCAGGTAAAAACGATCCCCCGTAGAGACGCAGCATGCTGCGTCTCTACGGGGGGGATTTACCACGTCAATCCATGGCCAAACGGATACAACGGATCTGCCGAATCGTACGGCAGGTCTTCTTTTTGGTGCTCAACCGCCGACATCGATGACGGTAACTCGAACGGTAGCGTGCCCGTTGGCTTCGTCTTGCCGAAGACAATGTCGCACAGCGCCGCATCGCTGGCCCCGAACGTGCCAATCAAGCCGGCTGCAGCTGCGTTAATCTCAGGGATGACCGCCGGGCGGTCGAGGTAGATGTCAACAATCGTGGGCACCTTGGCCAACACGTCGAGGATGCGTTGCAACGCCTCGCCTTTGAAGTCAAGGTCGCCGCTGTGGAACATCTGCTCCAAAAAGACACCACCCTCACGTGGGTAATACGGCGTCTTGATCCGAATCAAACCAAAATCTGCCGCCTCAGGTGTATCAACGACGTCAGCGTATTGTTGCACCACTTCAACACTCATCCCCTCGACATAGACCTTAGCGCGCTGGCGGACGGGCAACAAGTTGCCACGGTTGTGCAAGGGTACAATGGCGCGGCGTTGGGCGGCTTCGCCCGCTGCGCGGAACGCAGGGTTGCCGGCAATCTTCAGCGTTTCGTTGAGGTCAATATACGGATTATCGAACAACCCCTGACGGAACTTGTCGCGCAGAATCCGCCGACATGACTGGTCAATCCGCTCCATGCTGACTTGACCGCGCTCGACCAGTTCAATCACCAGCTCGGTACACGTCTCGCCGCCGAACTGATCGACGCCGGCTTCGAGCGCATATTTGACGCGCTCAATCGGTGTCAAGTGCTCGACGCCCCAGGCCCGCGCGGCCCACACTGGCCCTGGTAGACCCGTGGTATCAGTAATCAAACCCCAGTCGGTACAGATGACGCCGTCGAATCCGTACTTCTCACGCAACAACCCGGTAATAATTCCCTTGTTGTACCCAAAGCCGACCTCCTCGTACTTTGTGCCGACTGGCATGCCGTAGTACGGCATGATTTGGGCCGTGCCGGCTGCAAATGCCGCCTCAAATGGAATCAAGTGATAATCAAAGTTGTTGCCCGGGTAGACCTGCTCACGACCAAACTCAAAGTGGGGGTCGTGCCCGTCGAGCTGTGGGCCGCCGCCGGGGAAGTGTTTGGTCATGCACAACACACTGTGTGGCCCTACGGCTTGGCCTTGAAAGCCTCTGACGTAGGCGGCCGTCATTCGGGCTGAGCGCTCCGCATCCTCACCAAAGGTGCCCACAATGCGCGACCAACGGGGCTCGGTCGCCAAATCGCCCATCGGGTGTAGCGCAATATGGAGCCCCATGGCGCGGTACTCGCGGCGGGCGATATCGCCAAATTGCTCCGTCACGGCCTCGTCATTAATGGCGGCCAGCCCAATTGGCTCCGGCCACGCCGAGAAGTACGGCGTGCCCTGGTTGTTGAGGTCAATTTGCCCGACTCCGTGCCGTGGGTCGGTGCTGAATTGATACGGAATACCGAGTCGTGTCTCCTCGGCATGCAGTTGCATCGCATTGTGCCAACGCACCATTGCCTCGGGCGGCAATACGCGCATGGTGCCGTTTTGGGTGATGTGCTTGTCGAACATCTCGGCCTTGGTCGAGAATGGCCCCCACATGCCCATGCCCTCGGTAATCCCACCGTCGTCATCCATCATGACAAAGTTTTGGAACATCAAGCCGGCCTTCTCGGCTAGATTCATCTGCCCTAATAAGTCATCGACGCGTGCCTCAAGCGGCTGACGCGAGTCCTCGTAGACATCGAGCGTGCCGTTTTTGTTGAGATCACGAAACGTATGGCCATCGACGACTATCCGCGGTGCTGGCATAAAAGTATCCTTTGTGTATAGTTTTGGAAAGTGCCTTATTATAGCAACTCTTCTTGTGCATGAGTAGTGCTGATGTGTGGCGTATAAAACAACTCGCGCATCATTGCATTTAACTCAAAACGAAAGAGTTGCGCATACTCAACACCACACGCCGGTATGTGCTGCCCTACCTCGACACTCATGAGCCCGTGCATGCGTGACCACATCACAGTAGCCGTGGCAATTGCAGTCGCATCAACCTGCCCTACTACACTCTGCCATGCCGTTAGTTGTGCCTGCCCCGTTGCAGTTAATGACAAATTGGTACGAATGCGCATCTGATTTTGTTGACGTAATGCATCGGTTGCATGCACAAACGGCAAAAGTAACTGCATCGCCCACACCGGCAGCGTTGGTAGCTGTGGGTCGTGCATGAATACCACCATATATGCATGTGGCTGAGCAGTTGCCCAGCGGCGGTATTCATGCCATAGTGCGTGTAACCCTACATAGGCACGCCGCGTACCGTGCTTTTGCCATACCTGCTGTAGCTGTTGCATGCCCGATTGGAGATGACGTTGCCGTAATGCCTGTAACAGCGCTGTACGATCAGGATAATAATGATAAATTGCTGGTGCGGTAATCCCCAAGGCACGCCCGATTGCGCGCAAATTGATGCCATCAAGCCCGCTCTGTGCGATTTGTTTCCACGCTACGTCGAGAATAGACTCTGCTAACGCCACTGGCGCTTGTGCCCTGATTGGTCGTGGTGACATGCGCATCTCCTTTTATTAAACAATGTAAATATACAATGTTTAATAATGTAGACTACTGTGTATATCGATGTTTTCGTTACGCGCTGTAAATATACAATGTTTAATTATATACGAGTGGTATTAGGCTGATTCAGCGAGACCAGCAGGCGACGAGGCCCACGAAAAGAGGTATTCGGCAGGTAATCGAGGGATTGATTAGGCACGAGGCGTGCCAAAGGAAAGTGTTGGACGAGCTCATGCAACACGACTTTGGCCTCGAGGCGTGCCAGTGGTGCGCCAATACAATAGTGGGTACCAAACCCAAATGACAGGTGTTCACGGTTGTTGGTACGGAGAGAATCGAAGTGGTGACTTTGGCTGAAATGATTGGCATCGCGGTTAGCGGCGCCAATCAGTAACAGGACATTCGCATCAGCAGGGATGGTGGTATTGGCGATTGTGACGGCACGCGTGGTATAGCGACGCATTGCGATGACTGAGGTATCAAAGCGCAGGAGTTCTTCGATGATGCCGGGTAGCGCACTGGTATCATCGGCGAGTTGACGCCAACGTTGCGGGTCTTCCAAGAGGCGGTAGATGGCGTTGCCGAGCAGGCCGGTCGTGGTTTCGTGGCCGGCGAGGAGCAGACCAAAGATGACACTTGTAATCTCGCCCATGCTCAAGATGGTGTCGTCGTCGTTGCGCAGGCGAATGAGATCGCTCGTGAAGTCGTCTTGGGGGTTCTGGGCGCGTTTGGCCACAAAGGCGGCAGCCCGTTGCCAAAAGTCGACCATATCGCGGGCGAGATCGGCTTGTTGGGTGGCGCTTGGTTTGCCCCAGGTGAAGAGTACGCGACTTTCGGAGCCGGATTTGATGGCAGGTACTTCGTCGTGCTCCATGCCAATCAACAAAAAAATCACCTGTGCTGGGAGTGCATATATCATCTCGCCGATGATGTCGACGGGGTCGGTGTGGGTTGCAAGGCGTGCGATGAAGGTCTGACAGAGCTCGCGAATGCGTGGCTCGAGAGTGGCCACGCGGTGTGGGGTAAAGGCTGCGTAGACGTGGCGCCGGATGCGCGTGTGGGTGGGCGCATCGGCATTGAGCAGCACACGCTGCATCGCATAGCCACCCTGTTGGAAGATGCGTTTGGTCTCATCACTTATTGGAGTAAATGGATCGGTCGAATTGCGCGATGAGAAGCTCTCGTTATCTTTGAGCACTGCTTTGATGTCGTCATAACGCGTAAGCACCCAATAGCCGAGGGTGTCGTCATAGAACACGGGTGTATCGGCGTGGAGGGTGGCGTAGATCGGATAGGGGTCTGCCAGATATTCGGCCCCAAATGGGTCGAAGTGATGGTGTGGACATTGTGACATGGTATGTACTCGATATGATGGGATGTGATGGCGCTAGTATAGCATTATTGCTGAATAGGTGATACACAGGCTATACTTACAACATGTAAACATGCCACCACAACGTATGGCTGGAGTCTTGTATGCCCATCAGTAACGAGCGTTTTGATATACCGATTCAAAGTAATGGTACCCGACGCATCTCACCAACCGATCTTGCGCAACACGAACGTCTTGATGGGTGTGCACGTTTTTTGCGCTTGCGTGTCTACGAAAGTAACGCAGGGCGTGGACAGATGCAACAAATTATGCGTCGTCACGGCGTGCAACCACAAGCACCGACCCCGTTGCCTGCCGTCGTTGGTCAACAATTTGAGACGCAGTTTAATCGGGCGTTGGCCGCCCAAGGCTGGTCAATTGAGTCGCTCGGGAGTATCGACGCCTTACATAATCTCGAGTTGATTCGCATGGTACGCACGATTGCGCCCGGCGATACGATATTTTTGCTCCAGGCAAATCTTGAGGTGACTGTTTATGACTGGCATGTGAGTGGCCGTCCCGATTTGATGCGCATCCATCGCCGAGCCGATGGGCGCGTTGAGGTACTTATTGCCGACATCAAATCGGCCTTTGCGGTCAAAAACGAACATACACTCCAAGTCGCCCTCTATCATGTCATGTTGGAGTCGTTATTTGAGGCGCACGAATGCCCCGAGATTATCACTGGTGTGGTCCACCAAATCCCGCATCAAATTGACGGCGAGAACACCACGCGTGTGGCACAGATGCAAGCTGCTGCCAATGTGTATTTTGGGATCGATAACGTCTGTCTTGATGTGGTGCGTAATCCACAACAACTGCGCGATGATGCGTTCCGGATGTTTACATACGACACCGATTCACCACTTCAATACGCCAGCGAACAGCATATCAATACGTTGTCGTTTGCCATCTCGAACACCTGCGAGGGGTGTGGCTTCATGGAGTTGTGTATGGCGCATGTGGCGCAACAACGCGATATCGCCTTGGTGCCATACATGGACCGTGATAGTCGGCGTACCTTGCACGCATATGGGGTTACCAATGTCACCCAACTCGCTGACCTCAAGCAGGTCGATCCACAGCAACGCACGCTGGTGACGCCACCTGCCAACCAGGCGCTGATTCAGCAACTCGGGCGCAACGAACAGGTCGGGTATCAGCTTGATGTGTTGATTGCCCGGGCTCAGCAGATTCGCAATATGCAAATCGACCGGAGTGCGTCGGTAGCGTATCTGCCACTCAGTACGCCATCCACGCTGCCCAAAATCGACGTACAGGCGAATCCTGATGCCGTCATCATCTATCTCGATGTGCATCACGACCACCTCGGCGGATCAATCTGGCAGATCTCAGCCCTCGTTGAACGCCATCTGAATGGTGTGTCGGTGGGCTCATATCCGGTGGTCGTCGTTAGTCCCACCGTGCCCGATGCGGCGAGCGAGGCGCAGTTGCTCACACAGTGGATCGGCGAGTTAGCGCAGGTATGGCAACGGCATATTGGTGCTCCGGCGCCGTGCCACTTGGTTGTCTATGAATCACAGACGTGGCAGACATTTGTGACCTTACTAGGGCGTCACTACGACAAACTCCCGGCGGCGCGGCATTGGCATGATTTTGTTACCAGTGTGCCAACCATTGATGGTACGCAGCTGATGACCGTGTTGCACGACGAGGTCAAAGCCAACAACCGCATTGGCACTCACGTGCCGAGTTTGATGGCGGTGGCCGGGCAAACCGGCTTCAAGTGGCAAGACGACCAGTATGATTACCGTGCGCAGTTGCGCGCCCATCACTTTGATGCAGTCGGCAAAATGGCGGTGACCGACGAGTTTTATACGGCGCGGGCGCGATTCAGTAGCAATATCCCGCTTGAATACGCCTATGCTGCGTGGAATGCACTACCGCCACCAACCCCACGCGACGAGGATGTGTTTGTCAGCTATCGCCATATGACGCTTGAGGTGCTACGGGCGTATAGCCGGCATCGCCTGTTCGGTATGCAACAGGTGGCCAAACGGCATGGACGCTGGTTCAATCCGCGGTGCATCATCGCCGATATCCGTACCCTTGCTACGACACACGCCGCCCCGACGACGCTGATCGGTGCCATGACCGAGTTCATGCAGTACGAGCGCTACGCCGAGGTGACCAATTGGATGCATGAGCATGAGTACTGGCCCGAGGATCGTGTGCGGCTCGGCTCGGCCTTGATTGTCGAGTTCCGCGACGAATGGCAAGATGCGCCCAACCGCGAGCGCTTGATGCATTTGCGGCAGGCGGCCGCCAACAATCGCCCTATCCCCACCCAACAAGTACGTTGGCGCGTGCGCGTTGCGACGCCACCTGCGTTGCCCGATCTCGCCACCCAGATTGGCATGTCGGCCTTGGCGGGTGAGCAAAGCGAGGCAGTGATGTCGTCACTCATCGGTAGCAATGGTCGAGTGGCCTCGCCCCGTCAACTGTTGCACTACGCCATGCGTATCCGGATTATGCAACGGACAATGCGCGAGGACGGCGCGTACGAGTTGCTCATCGAGATGAACGATAGTCAGACGAGTGCGCCGTATGGGTTTAGTGGCCAGACGTTTGTGCCGGGCCATGGCCAGCAGTATGTGCTCGATGCGAGCCCCGATAATATTCCTGGTGGCATTACCAATCGCGCCCTGCAAAACCTCGCCAAGGAGCCACACGCCAATACGCTCTATCGCCGGTTGATAGGCGAACAACCAGCCGTGCGTGGCCTTGATGCGCAGTATATGCGCGCCTATGTCGAGGCCTGTGAGGCATTGGGCGGCCCGGTGTTTACGGGTGATGCCAAGCGCTACGTGATGGAGCACCATGATACGCGTCTGCTCCTTGTCCAAGGGCCTCCAGGCACCGGCAAGACCTTTACGACTGCGCACGCCATTATGGCCCGCGTGTATGCGGCAATGATGGCAAATCGCCCGTTGCGTATCGCTGTTAGCTGCCAAACGCATGCAGCTGTCTATGCGGTGATGAGTAATTTGGCCAAAGTCAAACAGGATTTGATTGCGCGACAGCATCCGTTTGCCGCCAAACTGAAAGAGTTGCGCCTCTATCGCTACAAACGAACCGACGAGCTCTACCCGGCCGGTATGGTCTCTGCCTATACCAATAAACAGGCGCTGTTGACCGATGTCCACTCTCACCGCTGGTGTGTGGTGGGCGCAACGCCGACTAGTATGGAATCACTCGGATCTGCTGGCGATACCTGGTGTGATTTGCTGATTCTCGACGAGGCCAGTCAAATGAGCCTGCCCCAAGCCGTGATTGCCGCCCAACCATTGGCCAGCGATGGGATGGTGATTGTGGTCGGCGATCCGCGTCAAATGCCAGCGATTGTGAGTCACACGTGGGAAAGCGAGCAACGGCGGATTTTTGCGCGCTACCCGGTCTATCGCGCCTTATTTGATTATCTACTCGATGGCGCCACATTACTTGGGGCTACTGTGCCTATCGTCAAGCTCGATGTGAGTTATCGTGTGCCGCCGCGCCTAGCGGACTTTTTGCGGCATGAGATTTATCAACACGACGGTATCAATTTTCGTGCGGCCCATGATAATCACCAGCTGAACCCAGTGTCAGCGCAAGGGTTGGCAGCGCGAGTGCTTAATCCCGATTATCCTTTGATTTTGATTGAGCACGACGAAAGCGAAAGCCGCTCGAGCAATCGGTTTGAGGCCGAGTTAGTGGTGCAAATCCTGATTCCGCTGATCAGGGCCAATTATAACGCCACCACCGGGTTTGGCGTGGTGGTGCCTCATCGGCTACAACGCAGCACCATCCGCGAGTTGTTGCGCCCTCACATGCCCCAAGATCCACAACAGATGTTCGCCGATGCCGATGTCCCCGGGATTGATACGGTTGAGCGCTATCAAGGCAGTGAACGGCACGTGATGATTGTCAGCGCTACCGAGAGTCTGCGCGATTACATTCAGCGCAACGAGAGCTTTTTGTTTGATATGCGTCGACTGAACGTGGCCTTGAGTCGCGCCCAACGCAAGGTGATTGTGATTGCCTCGCGTCAGGTGCTCAGTTATATGGCGCGCGATGTCGATATGGCTCAACAAAGCCAGATGTGGAAGAACTACCGCAATCGTTGGTGCACCCACAACCTCGGCGAGATGACGATTAACGCCCAAAAAGTGACGATTTGGGGGGGACACAAAAACTCGGCAGATTGATGTGCATCAATCTGCCGAGTTGGAGTATGGTCAGGATTACTCGTGGCGTAAGGCCTCGATCGGGTTGAGGTTGGCGGCACGCCGTGCCGGCCAAATGCCGAAGAACAGCCCCGTTGCAATCGCCACTGTCAGCGAGATAATCACCGAATCAGGGGTGATTGGCGCATCAAGCGTGCCCATGGCCGTCAACACAATTGGCAGAATACTCCCCACCAACACGCCAATGATGCCACCAAACAAACTGAGGACCGTGGCCTCGATCATGAACTGCAACAAAATGTCGCGGCTCTGGGCGCCGACGGCGCGGCGTAAACCGATCTCACGCGTGCGTTCAGTGACACTGACAAGCATGATGTTCATGATGCCGATGCCTCCCACAAGCAAGGAGATACCGGCAATTGCAGCAAGGAACGTGGTTAGCAATCCGGTGATTTGGGTAAGTGTACTCAAAAATGCCGCCTGATTGATGACACTGAAGTCACTTGGTGCACCGTCGCTAATATTGCGTTGATCGCGCAACGCCATCTCGACGCGTTCTTGCACAAAGTCGATGTTTTTGGCATCAAGCACCGACACGGTAATCGTATTGACGCGTAACTGACCATTCGATGTGCGTGCCGAGAACAAGCGTTGTTGCGCCAGGCTAATCGGCACATACGCTTGGTCGTCGAGTGACCCAAAGCCACCACCACCCTTGAGCTCCATCACCCCCACCACGCGCAGTGGTTTGCCGGCGATGCGCACGGTCTCGCCGATGGCAACGCCATCGCCGAACAAGTCTTGTTTGAGTTCGGAACCGAGCACGACGACTTGTGCTACCGAGCGCACATGGTCATCGGTGATGAACGTGCCAACCTCCATTACCACAGACTGCACCTCTTGAAAGGTGGCCGTCGTGCCAACGATGTTCGCCGTCGTATTGGCCGCCGGGGCCACCACCGTCGATGACGAGGTGAACTGTGGGACCGGGCCGACAATTGGCAGTCGTAATGCCTCAATTGCTGCCACGTTTGACATATCGAGCGGCGTCACGACTGCCCCTCCACCACCAGGACCACGACTGGCAGGTGATGTGGCAAAGATGGTCAGCGAGTTGGTGCCAATCGATGCCACTTGGCTGGTAATCGCATTGCTGGCGCCGTTGCCGAGAGTCATCAATGAGACAACTGAGGCGACGCCAATGATAACGCCGAGCATGGTCAAAAATGAACGGACGCGGTTGGCAGCTAGGCTATCGAGTGAGACACGCAGGGTCTCGCCAATATTGAGTCCACCGCCTTTTTCGTTGGCGACCGGTTGAATTGTGCGTAGTGGTTGTGTCATGCGGCACCTCGTTGACTGCGCCGATCATCAATGATGACACCGTCACGAATCGTCAAAATACGGTCAGCATACGCTGCCACATCGGCCTCGTGCGTGACAATGATAATGGTCAGCTGTTGCTCACGGTTGAGTTGCGTCAACATGTGCATAATTTCTGCGCTGGTTTTGCTGTCAAGTGCGCCGGTCGGCTCATCGGCCAAGATGACCGCAGGGCTCCCAGCTAAGGCACGAGCAATGGCGACACGCTGTTGTTGGCCACCTGAGAGCTCGTTGGGACGGTGGTCCATGCGATTGCCCATTCCGACAATCTCAAGGGCCAAGGCGGCGCGCTGTTTGCGCTCGGCTGCGGGGATACCACGGTAGACCATGGGCATCTCGACATTGGCCAAGGCGGTCTGGCGCGGCAGGAGCATATATTGTTGGAACACAAAGCCGAGTTTGCGCGCGCGCACTGCCGACAGTTGATTGTCGTTGAGCGATGCGACCTCGATACCGTCGAGGGCATAGCGCCCTTCGGTGGGGGTATCGAGACAGCCAATCATGTTCATCAAGGTGCTTTTACCGCTCCCTGATGGTCCCATGATGGCAACAAACTCGCCTTTGTTGATGGTGACATCAACGCCGCGCAAGGCATGCACCTCAATGTCGCCCATTTTGTAGACCTTGGTCATACCTTCTATGGTAATCATGGCGGTCATGGTAGACTCCTTTAGCGACCGAATGGGCCACTTGGGCCATCGGTGGTGCGGCTTGTCGGAGTGGCAATGATAGTTTGCCCCTCTTCGAGACCGCTTAATACTTCGCTGACAATGCCGTCACTGATGCCAATAGTCACATCGACCTCTTGGGGTTGGCCATCAGCACCAACGATTTGGACAACTCGGCCAGTGCCTTTGGGCAACAGCGCTGAGTTGGGCACTATCAGGATGTTCTCGCGCTGATCGGTCACGATCGTCAAATTGGCCGTCATGCCAACCAACAGGCGTGGGTCGTTGTCACTAAAATCGACGCGTGCGCTATACCCCACCACGCCATTTGTCGTGTTTGCGGCTGGTGCAATGGCCGTAATTTTGCCAGTTTGTTGCCAATCACGAATGGCATCGACGGTGATATCGACGACGTCATCGACTGCTACCTGCACAATATCGTTCTCGCTCAAATTCAACTCGATGCGCAACGGATCGCGGTCAATCAGTTGTACTGCGGCACCACTGGTGGTTTGACCAACCACAATATTGACTGCCGAGATGACACCGGCAAATGGTGCCTTGAGTGTGGCATTGTCAAGGCGCAACTTGGCCTGTGCCAACGATTGTTCCGCTTGGGTAACGGCTGCCTGTTGAATCGCCACATCGGTCTCGGTTCCTGGGACGACGATTTTGTCGAGCGATGCTTGCGCCGATGCGACGGCCGCTTCGTTTTGTTGCACCGTTGCAACTGCAGCTGCGATATCGCTGGCGGTCGGATTACGCAATGCCTCGAGTTGGACTAGGGCATCTTTGAGGGATTGTTCGGCTTGGGTCACGTTGGCGATTTCGGCTTCACGCGCATTGTTGAGTGTGATTTGTGCCTGCACGACGGTTTGTTCTGCGGTGCGTACCGATGATTCTGCTGCTACAAATGTATCGCGATACGTGTTAATTGCTGACTCACCAATGTTTCGTCCGGTTGATGGATCCGTGCCGTAGTCTTGTACCCACTGCCAGTTATCGCGGGCGTTGGCGAATTTTGACTGCGCCTGGATGAGTGACTCACTAGCCTTGGTCAAGTCGATTTCGGCTTTGCTTTTGGTGGCCGACGAATTATCGCGCGTTGTTTGCAACGACGTTTGGGCTTGCGTGACGCGCAATTCTGCGCTACTAATTGCTGATGCTGATGGGTTGCGCAGGGCTGCTAGCCGCTCACGGGCCGAGGCGAGTTGGGCCTGCGCCGAGGCGAGTTGGGCCTGTGCTGAGGTCAAATCCGTTGGGCGCGTGTTGCCTTTGGTGACTTGGGCGAGGCGAGCATTTGCGCTATCAAGGGCAGCTTGCGCTGATGCGGCTTGGAGCGCCAAATCACGTGTATCGAGGACGGCAATGACCTGATCTGCGGTGACGCTGTCACCCTCATCAACCATGATTTCTGCGACGACACCACTTGTTTGAAAGGCCAATTCAACCGTCTGTGCGGCCGAAATACTGCCGCTCCCGCTGACGGTAGCGGTAATGTTGCCACGGGTGACAGTGGTGGTGTCTGATTCAGTTTGGTCACTCGCAGTCGGTGCGCCACAGGCACTTAAAATAGCTGCAAGTCCGACAATACTAATCACGCTAGTGATTAGGCTTTTCCGTGCTCGATGTTGCATCGATTCTCTCCTTTGCGTGCTTTGTCACGCCCATTGTTACCCGTGATGTTCGCAAGCAAATAAACCAAGTGGCTTTCGTCGCATGGCATTCACCTATTTGTGTGATGCGAAATACCGGTCAACTCGTATAATGAGTCTAATGAAAGGTACGCCCCAATGATTAAACGCGCATTAGATACGCCCGCAAATTCGGTGAATCCACATACATGGCGCTCGCGCATTGTCCGACGCAGTACATTCTTGTTGGTATTGCCGACGTTAATTAGCCTTGTGGTGGTGGTGATTTTTATGATCGCCTACCAAAACGCCTTCCCACTTGTCGGTATGCCGAATGAATTGCCTGATGGCCCACCGTGGTTGCCGCCGATTGTGCCGATTGTGATTGTCTCTATCACTACACTCTTATTGTTACGTATGGGACAGCTAAATGTATCTGCGGTGATTCTGATGTCGTTTTGGACGATTGCAGTTACTATTGTCACATTGCGGTTTGGCGCCCATACGTTTTTTCCGGCGTTGCTTATTTTGCCGATTGGTGTCGCGAGTTTGCTCTACAACAGCCGAATTAGCATGATGCTTGCCATAGTCTCTACTTTGGTAGTCGGTTTGTCGGCTTGGTCGATTACCCAAGAGTCCGAATTTGTCATCTTTGATTTTGTGCGTACACGCGTGATTAGTGATCCTAACCAAGTAAACGTCTTTATGACCGTATCGATGGTGTTCTGGTCAACCCTGTTTGTGGCTGTATCAGTGGTGACGTCAACGCTGGCTAACGACTTACAGCGTACATCTCTACAAAATGCTGCGCACGTGCAAGCACTCCAAGAGCTAAGTGCGCAACTCGAATCGCGTGTGGCATCTCAAACCGCATCTCTGCTTGCCGGTGAACGCGAGAAAGCCATGCTTGCCGAACGCACACGCCTTGCCCGTGACATCCACGATACATTAGCCCAAGGATTAACGGGCATCATTGTGCAACTCGGTGCTGCTGAGCAGGCGATGCGTGCGCACCACCCCGATGCTGCTGAACATCTCGATATTGCTGCGCGTATGGCGCGTGAATCACTCGCGGAGGCGCGGCGTTCGGTGTGGAACTTACGCGCTGAGGCACTTGAGCGTGGCGATTTGCGCCATGCGATTAGTGGGATTGTCGAACGCTTTCGTCATCCCTCGTTGATTGCCTCGTGCGAAATTGAAGGCGATTGGATTGCGTTGTCCATTGACATCGAATCTGCCTTGCTCCGCGTCGCCCAAGAGGGGCTGGCCAATGCGGCCCGTCATTCCCAAGCGAGCCACGTAGTAATTACCTTGCGCAGTTTGCCGACTGCCATCGAGCTTGAGATTCGTGATAACGGACGTGGCTTTGGCGACCGCCTCGAAAACGTTGATTCGTATGCCACCTCATTTGGTATTCTCGGCATGCGCGAGCGCCTTAGTGCGCTCCATGGCACCTTGCAGTGCCGCGATGATCAAGGCGCTGTGGTGTATGTGCATGTTCCCCGTCTCGTTGAACAAGGAGTTCACGTATCATGACGTCGATTCGTGTGTTGGTGGTCGATGACCATCCAGTCGTACGACACGGTTTGTTGGCGTTGTTACGCTATGAACCGGAGTTTGAAATCGCCGGCGATGCGGCTGATGGCGAAGAGGCCGTGGCTGCGGTTCTTGAGCACAAACCGGACGTCGTCCTGCTTGATCTGCGCTTACCACGCCTCAGTGGCGTTGAGGTCATGCTCCAAGCGCGTGCCAAAGGATCGACGTCGCGCTTTTTGGTGCTCACTACCTATGACAGCGATGATGACATTACGCGTGCGCTCGCCGCTGGTGCCAAAGGGTATCTCCTCAAAGATGCAACCTCGCACGAATTAATGCAGGCCATCCGCGAGGTGATGCGCGGTAATGCGGCACTTGAGCCGAGTGTGGCAGCGCGTGTGCTTGCCCGTATGCATGACTCTCCAGCCGATGAGCTTTCGGTCCGCGAGATTGATGTGTTGCAGCGTATGGTGCGCGGTGAAAGTAATCGGGCTATTGCTGTGGCGCTCCATGTCTCCGAAAATACCGTCAAAACGCATGTGAGCCATATTTTTTCGAAGTTAGCTGTCCAAAGTCGTGCCGAGGCCGTCGTGGTTGCCTTGCGCCGTGGTCTCGTGTCGCATATCGACTAATTTTGTGATCATCCTGCTATGGTAGAGTAATAACGGAGTTCTTCGTTTTTACGAAAGCGTTTGACATGGCAGGATTCATGCAATACGCCCGTAGTGCGGCTGCAACCATGATTATGGTTGGTGCTATTGCGCTTGTGGTTGTCAGCAATGGTATGTTGGCGGTTGATGCCACATGGTTGGCGCGGGTCGAGCTGTTTGTCTCTATCTTCCTCGGTATCATGTACGAGGCTATTCCGTTTTTGACTGCCGGCGCCCTTGTGGCCGCCGGTATTCATTTGTTCATGAGTCCAACCTGGTTGACCACCCGGTTAATGCGCTGGCCACGCGTGGCGGTTGTGGTTGGTAGCCTGATGGGCATGGTGTTTCCGGTCTGTGAGTGTGGTTCAATCCCTGCTGCCCGGAGTTTGATTCAACGCGGTGCATCGCCGCAAGTCGGCCTGGCGTTTGCATTGGCTGCGCCCGTCGTTAATCCGATTGTGCTGATTAGTACGAGTGTGGCCTTCGTGGCGCTATGGGGTTGGGATTTTGTGCTGTGGCGGTTTGGCCTCACGATTATCATTGCCGTGGTCACGGCGTATACGTTCCCCCAAATCCAACTACTCCAGACGCCGCATCATGAGCACGAGCATGACCACGAGGAGATTCCCTTGTTGGCCTGGCTCCGCCATGCCTTACTCGATTGGGTTGATATGGCGCGCTATCTGATTGTCGGTGCGTTGATTGCAGCGGTGATCCAGGCATTTGTGCCCAATCAGCTCTTTTTGGAGCTGGCCAATCAACCGTGGTTGGCCGTACCGGCTATGATGATGCTGGCGGTGGTCATGTCAATTTGTTCGACGGTTGATTCATTTGTCGCACTCTCGTTTGCCTCAACGGTGCCTCCGGCTGCGGTGATGGCGTTTTTGGTGTTTGGGCCGATTATTGATCTCAAAAGCGTACCCATGCTTGCGGCCCTGTTTGGCTGGCGCCACGTCGGCTTGCTCCTGTTGTTTGTGGCCGGATTAACGATTATTTTGACCACACTGCTCGGAGGTATTGGATGGCTGTAGCACAACATGTGGTGCGTCGTTGGGCCACGATGCTGTTATTGTTTGGCATGTCCGGGTTGTTATTTGTACGCACGGTGCTCGATCAAATGGGCTGGTATGTCCATCCGCGTTATCAAGTGTTGATGTATATCTGTGCTGGGGTGCTGTTTGTGCTGGCTGTCATGTGTGCGGTTGGGGTGCTGACATTGCCGCGCTATGCTACGCGCCTCCTCCTCGTACCAGTGCTCCTCGGGTTGGCGGTACCTCCCAAGCCACTCGGCGCCGATGCGCTTGTGCAACAGTCGCCCACGCTGAATCGGGTGGCGCAACGTAATAGCGAGGCACCGCTGCCAGATCTACAAAACACCAAAGAGTGGACGCTCTATGATTGGGCGGTCGTGGCGAGCGTTGATCCGCAAATGGTGGTTGATAAGCCGGCCGTCGTTGAGGGGTTTGTCGTGCAAAACCCAGTGCTCAACGTACCAGATGGCCAGTTCATGTTGGCGCGGTATGTGTTGAACTGTTGTACGGCCGATGCCGGTGGTGTAGGGATGCGCGTCGCCTGGACGAACGGTCAGTCGATGCCTAATGACCAGTGGGTGCGGGTATCGGGCAACGTGCGTACAATCGAGATTGACGGGATTCTCCACCCGCTTTTAATTGCTCAATCGGTACGGGTTATTGAGGTGCCAGATCGGCCATATCTGACGCCATAGCGGACTTACTTTTGGGCATCTCAAAGGCGAGCAGCGAGCCGAATAAGCGTGGGTAGGCCATGCGTGCAAGTAAATGTGCTATCCCGGCAGTGCCATGCCAGACGCCGGGGTGTTCGTAGACGCCTGGAATATCGGCAATACATACATAGCCCCCACGGTCATGTGCTCGTGCCACCATTTGACTGCACCAAAACGCGGCACGTTGCTCGTAGTACGGGTTCGGCAATGCACGCGCCACACTCAGCATGACATCAATCATGCCAGCGCTCCCCTCGGCAAGTCCATCAGCATCCGGCAAGCCAGTGGTGTCGAGCGCCTCTAGCAGGGTCAAGAGTTTTTGGTCGGGGTGGCGACTACGCAATGGTGCCATCAGGCTGATCCGTCCCATCGCCACGCCCAAACTGCCGTATCCCCAGCTAATTGGGTAACTCAACAGGGTGTTGCGCGTATCCGGCCACCCGCCATGTGCCTCATCGTAGTAGTGATCTTCGCTGTAGGCGATTTCGTTGGCTGCTCGCAAAAAGCGTTGGTCGTGGCTGATATCGTATAGGCGCACGAGGGCGGTCAACACGCCACTGCTGCCGTATCCGCCATGATGTAATATGCGCCCCGCCCACGTGCGTTGCCCCTGGGCATTGCGTTGCCGGCTCTGCAAGAGTTGTTCACCGATGGTCAATGCCTGCATGGCATAGCCGGCATTCGGCCAGACATGATGCAGTGCCGTCAAGCCAATGACGAGACCGGCCCAGCCATCGGGCCAGTGTGGGTGATCAATGCTGGCATCCAATGGCGTCCGCAACAGCGTATTGAGGCGCGGTAATAATGTATTTGTGACCGAAATGTGCGGTGCTGCGCCGGCAATCGCCCAACTAAGTGCGCCTAGTTGATATGGGTGTTCTTGGGCGTGATGGAGCGCAGCACGCAGGCCATCTTCGGCGACCGTCGCGAGATGACTTGCATTGGGGAGTGCGCTGAGTTGTGCCAGGACCAGACTAATTCCGGCCCCTCCATGATCGATACTTGCATCACTGAGATGGAGTTGGGTGAGGCGCGGGTGGTGCGTGGGGGTCAACCAACCACTCCCATATGAGAGGCCGAGTTGGCGTTCCACGATGTCAGTTGCCAAGGCAAGGGCCTCGGCTATAAGCCGATCACTCGTCAACAGCTCGTTGCTTGTACGGTGCCATGGTGCTCTGCCGTTCTCGGTAGTGGTGTCACACGGCGTCAATGCCATTTGCAGGTGGGCGAGTTGTGTGCCTTGATGAATCGCCGATATGGCATTGATATTTGCCATAAGCCCATCAATCGCCACCTCATGACGGATCGACGGCATCACTCCCTGCAAAAACGCCTCACGAATAGCTGTTGCTGACGCATGGTGGTGTTGAATCAGCCGTTCGATGAGAATATCCGCCGCAAAGCCATGGCGTACATCGGCATAATTACTCAGTGATTGTAAACAGGTACTGAGTTGACTCGTATGTGGCTGCAATGGTCGTTGCCAGAGGGTTTTTAGGGTGCTGATCATGTGGCGTATGCTGTCAATCCGCTGCCACATAAACGCATAGTAGTGTTGATACCCTAACAACACGTCGTCGCGCCATTCATCAAGGTATGGGCCAATCGCCTGATGCTGGTGCCAGGCGGCCAGTCGGGTATTGACGGCAGCTTGTGGTGCTGGTGGCACGGCCCGCATGATGAGTTGATGTGCGAGTGGTGGTTGATGCGTCATCCCATAGCCGATATGACCATAATCGAGGAGCCATGGTGTGTCACCGGCACAGTACAAGGCATCTCGGTCAAGCCCAATAATTCCTACGACATCGGCAAGTGCCGCAAGGCCGCCGATTCGATAGGCAAACGTCTGCATCTCGGTTTGGTCGGTCAGATAGTGCGCAGGGGGCACATAGGCCCAGTGGTAATTGTCACCTCGATGGATGAGTGGGGTGTGGGCCACCACAGGAGCCCCGCGTCGTTCGAGCCAGGTTTTGAGGTGCCCAAAGACATCCAGTGGTGTGCTTGGCACCGGCATATAGACAAATGACAGCGTATCAACGTGAATGCAGATGCCACCGTAGCGGGCAAATGCGCGTGGCGCTGGTGCGAGCGTATATGGAACTGCCGTGGGCCGCGGTGGGAGGCTTGGCACCAATCGTCGCAAATGATTCCAATCACGTTGCAGGTTGGTATACGCATCAAGAATCGTTTGGCATGTGCTGATACATGTATGGCTAATCCGGCGTACTAGCCAGGCAAATTGGTATGCACGCCCCCGCCACCGCTCGCGCGACCATTCAAATTGGTTACGCCCGCGCTTGGGTACATCAACCTGTTCTGTCATCGTCATACTGCCGATGTGCGTCACAACATAGCGGTAGGCGCTGTCAGCGATGGCCGTTTGTGCGCTAAATTGTTGGCGAATCCACGGCACAAAAGGTGCGATAAGGTGGATCTGTTCGGTGGTGATGTCGGGGAACTCACGATGTAGTTGTTCGATGTCGGCACGGCTTGGTGTGGCCTGCCATACGTGCATCAAGAGCGTCATCCATGGCGCCGTTGCCTGCTCGCCGAGATAGAGCGGATCACCGGCAAGCCGGGGTAAATCAGCGGGACTCCATCCATTTGCATGCAGATAATGTTGCCAACTGACGTCGTCGAGATAGCCGAGCGTACTCCGCCATTGCTCAATCCGCGTCTCGAGCTCAAATGGCGTCAAGTAATCTGCCTCGATGTGCGGCACATTGCGCTCACGCAAGAGCAGCGCACGTCCAATCAGACGGGCAAATTCGACGTCATACGGCGGTGCACTCATTGTTGTGTGTAATCCCGTTCACCAAATAGCGCACGTCCGACACGCACCATCGTGGCGCCTTCGGCAATGGCGACATCGACGTCACCACTCATGCCCATCGACAACTCACTCAGCGAGTGGTTTGGTATTATCTCGGCAAACATATCACGTAATTGACGTAATGACACAAATACTGGTCGCACTGACTCAGCATCTTCAGCATATGGCGCAATCGTCATGAGTCCGACAATTTCAAGGTGTGGTAATGCGCCAATCTGGTGGATGGTGGTGGCCAACTCCTGCCGGAGCGTTGCTGACGACTCCCATCCCTGCGCATTAAAACCCTCTTTGCTGGCCTCCCCCGAGACATTACACTGGAGTAGTATTCGCTTGGCCGGCAAGCCCAAATCGCCACAATGACGACTGAGAGCCTGGGCCAACTCGAGGCTATCAACTGAGTGAATGTAATCGAATAATTGCACGGCACGTTTGGCTTTGTTGCGCTGTAAATGGCCTATCAAGTGCCAGGTGATGTCATGGCGAATATCGGCCAGTTCGAGGATCTTTTGTTCGGCCTCTTGGACACGGTTTTCGCCAAAATCGCGCAGTCCAGCCTGCCATGCCTCGTGCACGGTACTTGCAGGATGCGTTTTGCTGACGCCAATCAGGCGTACACTGGTGGATGGGCGATTCGCTTGTGTGCAGGCAGTATTGATGCGGTGTTGAATGCGGGCAAGTGCGTCGTGCATGGTACTTCATCTGTGTTCAAATTGATGAATAAATTGTACCATGGACCACCATGGGTGCGAGCGTAATCCCCTCACCCATGGCGGTAGTTGTCAGGTTTATTGTTTGTTTTGGACCAACCCGAGTTCAACCAACTCGACGGTGACTTCGCTGGCACCGCGTTGGCGAGCTAAGCCTTCGATGAGCATCTGGAGTTGACGCGACGCCGAAATTCGTGGCAGGTACGGCAACTTCTCAAGCTCACGATCGAGTAACAACCGAGCGTCGTTGCTCCACGGCAGATTCCCCTTGCTCTCAACGGCTGCCGGGTTGGCCGCAGGCGAGCGTTGGGCTGCATAGGCGCCATCCACCGGTAAGAAGTTAAGTAACCCGTCGTAGAGTCGATTCACAATCTCCTGCACGAGGTAGACGCACCCCCGATACCCTACAAACGGCGTGCCGACGGCGCGTCGTACTGCAGGCCCAGGGAATGCAGCGGCGATATAGTTGGTATGTCGTGATCCTGCCTCACGCAAGTAGATGCGCTCATTCATCGACCCAAACAAGAATGCTGGTGCACGCTTATGGATGTGCTGACGGATGCCCTCGTTGTCGTAATCGCCGGGGCGGCGTGGGCGCGCCGCCGCAAAGCTGATTTTCATGCCGAGTTCATCACCCAAGAATCGCACCAATCCCTCGGTGTGCGCCAAACCAGCCACGATACCTACATCAATTGAGCTAAACCAGTCGCCTTGGGGACCACGCCACAAATCCCAGACAGCCTGCAAGGTCGTCTTCTTTTCGTGCGTAATAAACGCCTCAGCCTTGTCGCTGGTGCCTAGCAATTTGCCGAGCTCACGCACAAATGTGGTGGTGTCGCGCATGCCGAACGGGGCGGTCAAGACTGGCTTGCCGAGCTCATTAGCCAGACCCATGCCGAACTCTTTGTAGAGCACCACATTGACGGCGCCAGCGGCCAACTGTGGCGTCTGCTCGGCGGTCGATGCATATGGATAGACGAGGTTGATTGTGCCGCCGGCACCCTCAATCAAGCGCTTGAGCTCCTCAAGTTCGGATGGGGCATTGAAGCAACCATAGGTCGGTCCTATGATATTTACTGCGGTTGGCCTGACGGCAATACCAGCCGTATGTGGCTCGCCGTATTCGGCCCACAACCAACGCAACACGCGGTCGCGCCCAGCCCATTCGTCTTCGGCGAGTGAGTTGCTGTAGTAGAATCGTGTACCGACGCCCAAGTGCTTGACCAGTGATGAGTGGTCCGAGCCAATCATCTCAGATTCGGCGGTCGAGACGACGATGACTTTTTTGCCTTCAAGGACGCCAGTAGCGGCCAAGTTGTCGTAGGTCCACTTGACTTTGTCGGCCGTGCCCTTTCCACCGACCTCTTGTTCGGTCATGGTGGCCGGCGTCAGGTTCTCGATGTGGGGTACGGCGTCCGTGTAGTCGGGCACGGCAGTCCCAACCAAATTAAAACAGCCGACCGGGGCGTCACAGATAACATGGACATCCGGCATCGGGCACATCGACCAAATGGCCGCCCAGTAGCCGCTGGTATCGGACAAATCACGAATAATTGTGGGTGGCATGACTCTATCTTTCTTGATACAGGCGCGCTGATGAAGTGTATCAACGCGCCCGATATGCGTAGTTATTCAGCAAAAAACTCTTGCATCCAACGATAGCGGTCGCCCTTGGTTAATACGCCGGCCACAAAGTCGATAGTGGCAGCCATGCCGCTACTCAAGAAGAACGGGCGTGAAGCGAGTTGATTAGTAAAGTACATCGCTGGGATACCGCGATCCTTGGCCACACTAGCAAACGGCGTCGTGCCAAAGACCAAGTCAGGCTGATAGCGATCGAGCGCTGAGACATCCTCTTCGAGCGCCTTGCGGTAGACGACCTCTTTGGTGCCGTGCGCCTTGAGCCACAACTCGTCGGGGAGTACCAATGGGTCCTGACCGATGCTCGTTGAGACATACGGTACCTCGGCGCCAGCCTCGACAAGCATACGTGCATACGCCAATTCAGTGCCCTCGTAGCCGGTGACCAACACACGACCGCTGAGTGGGCGCGCTGCCACAATGGCCTGGGCCTTCTCGCGCTCCTCGTCGATAACTTGCTGGACCAGTTCTGGATTGAGTTTGAGCGCATTGCCGACGCTCTTGAGCCAGGCGGCGGTGCCGGTAATGCCGACGGGTGCGCCACCGACGACCGGCATGCCCCAGGTACGGGCGACATTCATGCTCTCTTTGTAGAACGGATGGAGCGGCGCTAGTGCACCTGCCCGACCTGCGCGCCTAAAGTCCTCGAGTGAGCGCCCCGGCAAAAAGATCGTCTCGCTGACGCCCATGCGTCGCAACACGGCATCGATGGCCAACGGGTCGGCAGGGAAGACCTCGCCGAGTAGCACGACACTCTTCTCGTTGACGGCACCCTCACGCTCAGCCAAACGGTTGAGCAACGCCGCTACGGCGATGTCTTTGGCTTCGGGGTGCGAATGAATCGCATAGGCCGGTACACGCACCAGCACGACCTCGGCGTCACCGACTTTGCGTGGCAACAACTCCTCGGGCATGCCGGCGGTCTCGGCCACACACAATGACACGACGGGGATGAGCTTGGCGCCCGGCTCTTTGGCGGCCACGTCGATGGCTGCGCGCGTGCCCTCGACTACTTGACCGCTCATCAACTCAGCGGTGCCGAGCGTTGGCGCCACAATCGATTTGCTGGCCCCATAAAAGTGCGTCACAAAGGTCAGGCCGTACAAACAGCCGGTGTCAGTTGCCATGACCGGGTGTGAGCCCTCGATGCGCGTCAAAATACGCAACGACCCGAAGGCCGGACACATGGATTGTGGATGGAGTTTGCATGGGGATGTGGTTGGGGCGCTATTGCTACTGTTGAGTGGAATAACTTCTGACATATTTATTGGCTCCTTTGCCGTCGTACAGAGACAACACTACAGGCACTACACAAGACGGGACAGCATGCTGACTGCCCCGTTTGTGCGGGTGGACGAATTATTCTGTGTCGTCGCTTGGCTCTACTCGCAAATAGGTTGCAGTGGCTTGCTTGTTGGTAAAATAGCTGGCCACAATAAACCCAGTAATGACGAGCGCCAAGGGAACGAAACAGAGAATTAACCCTGATGTTGACGTGCCCATAGTGTTCACTCCTTTGTACTACATATCGCTACACGTGTTATCACGTGAAAGCTTCAATCGTGGGCTGCCCCTGCGGCTGCCGCTGCATGTGATGGCATAATCAGCTCGCGCATCTTGGCTGGGTCAAAGCGGAAATTTGCCACTAGATCCAATACATGCTGAAAGTGGTGGGCCGGGATGGTCACAAACAACTCGCCCGGTGCCAACCGATTATGCATGCGTCCACCACCGTCGCCCGTGGCAAATACGCTGTTCTTGTGATTGATGGGTGTGGCAAAAATCGACGCACACGCTGATGGCCCTACCTCACCAATCGGGAACGTGCCCTCACGTACCGATGCTGCCCCGGCCAACTGCATGGCATGCAACGCATCAGTTACGACAATCACCGAGTCGATGGCGACGCCCTCGGGTACATCGTTGAGTGGTGCAGCCGCCAAGGCGATGATGCTGCCGTCTGGCAAACGCTCGCTCTGCGCTTTGTTGCGCTTGGCAGCCTCGGGTGTAAAGAACCCCTGTGCCATCGTCAAGTACTCGCCCTCGGTAATCAGCTTCTGGGCGTTGGGCAGTAAGCCCAAGTGCCACAACCCAACATAGCAGTCGTGGTGTTGGGCATCGACATACACCCGGCGACCGCTCTCGGCTTCACGTACAATCCCGCACGCCACCACCTGGGCCGGCTCGTATCCCGCTGGAATCGCATCACGGCAGTAGGTAATCGCTACTGGTGGGCGCTTGACTTTCATCTGTTCGGTTAACACCTGGTGGAGGTGCTTTGGATCGACGGTCATGGACGTTCTCCTAACGGTATGCTGGCGCGTCCATTTCGCGCAAATCGACATAACTAAAGGTTTGTCCTGACCGACGCAGTGCCGACAAAAACGCTGCTTTGCTGTCGAGGTCGTCTACTGACCCGATGCGAATCTCGACTGCTCCCGATGTGACCGTGACACCATCACGATCATTGCGGCTTAGGTCGGTCACATACAATCCAATCGACTCCATCACATTCTTGACGCGTAACTGCACAGGGTCGTCGGTCTGCACCTGTGGGATAGTCGATGGCGTGAGTGACAGCATCGGGATGCCCTTTTTGGCATTGACTGTGCCGGCAAACAGTTCGTTCTCACTGGCTGAATCCGGCTTGCCCTCGGGCTCCTCGGCGCCGAACACGCGCAAAAAGTCGTGATACTCAAGTGGCTCGTAGTCGTCACACGATGGAATTTCGTTGTTGGCGATGCGCTTGGCCAAATCGCCGAAGATGCCATCAAACGTTTCGTCTTCGAGGGCCAAACGACAGGCATCGGCCAACTCACGCACGCGGCGACTGAGTGGGATGCGTGCAAGTACGGGTAACCCGACGGCCTTGGCATATTGATCGGCGACATCGCTGCCGTCGTCGCGGTTGACAATCAAGCCGAGGACTGATGTGGTGCCGCCCATTGAGCGGAAGTATTTGGCCGCCTTAGCGATGTTATTGGCCGCATAGAGTGACTGTCGATCGTGCCCGACCACGATAATTACTTGCTCGGCCAACGAGCGGGCGAGTGGGGTGGCAAAGCCACCACAGACGACGTCGCCGAGGAAGTCCATCACCACATAATCGAGATTCCACTTGCTCAAGCCGAGGCCCTCAAGTGTCTTGAAGCCCGACGAGATGCCTTGACCACCACATCCACGCCCGACCTCAGGACCACCGAGCTCACAGCCATAAAGGACTGAGCCTGGTTTGAGTTCGGAGCGATAGATGACGTCGCCGACGGAGAGTTCGTCTTCGCGGCCTTGCTCCTTGAAGATACGCCACTGTTCGCCGAGTGTCGGCAATGAGCGCCCCCCAAATACCGTATTACATGAGTCGTGTTTGGGGTCGCACCCGAGTTGCAAGACGCGATAGCCGTCAAATGTAAGCCGTGAGGTCAGATTCGAGGTGAAAAAGCTCTTGCCCATTCCACCCTTGCCATAAATTGCCAACATACGTGGAGCCATGAGTTGCTCCTCTTTCTAGGCTGACTGTGACCAGTTCAGCAACACTTTGAGGCAATCTTGGTCGAACAATGCCGTGTGATAGGCCGCGACCACGTTATCGATGGGCTGGCGGTGCGTAATCAAGGCCGAGACATCAAGCTCTCCGCGCACGATTAAATCGCGACACCGTTGTAAATCACCCTGCGCCCACTCTTTGGCAGTCAACAACTGTGCCTGCTTGAGGAATAGGGGCATATAGGGTAGATGAAGTTCGTCGTAATATCCTAGCAACACAATCCGACCATTGAGTGCCAGGGTGCCAATCGCACCACTCAATGCCGTCATACTGCCACTGGCCTCGATAATGACATCGCAGGCAGCAATTTGGTGCGCCGACAATGGTTGCTCGGCCACATTGATGATGTGGTGGGCGTGTGACCGCTGGAGTCGTTCAGGTACCCGATCAACAACGGTGACCTCGGCCCCGCGGAGCATGGCAATGCGGGCGGCTAATTGCCCAACTGGCCCCTGTCCGAGTACAAGTACGCGTTGCCCAGCAAGGTTGCCTGCAATATCGACACCGTGGTATGCGGTCGCTGCGAGCGCCAGCAGTACACCATGCTCGGGAGTCATGCCGTCGAGTGTGACTACCCGTTGATGATCGACATGCAGGTGGCTTGATTGACCACCCCAGGCCGGATTGACATCGGTATAACAACGTGCGCCACCGACATAGACCCATTGACCCAGCAGGTTGCGGGCGTCGTTCGGGGCATCAACCACCTTGCCGACAGTCTCGTAGCCGGGGACCACTGGGAACTGCAACATCGGGTGTGGCATACGCCCGTCGTACAACATGCGCTCTGTGCCCGCACTAATCGATGTGTAAACAGTCTCGATCACAACATCACTTGCGGCCGCTGGAGTGAGACCAACGGTGCGTAGCTCGACGTGTTTAGCGCTTGGAATCACGACTGCGCGTGCCTGGTGCATGACTAACTCGCTTGTTTGGCTAGGCGGCGCTGCTGTGCAGCCATGATGCCCCGCCGAATAAATTGTGCACTATTGATTAAGTATGTAGCATAGGCGAAAAGCATCGTTGCCATCACGGCATCGTCGCTCCATCCCAGCCAGCGCACCACAAAGTAGAGATTGTGGGTGAGGATTGCAACAAGGTTGCCGATATCCTCCCAGTAGAATTCTTTGGCCAAAAAGTAGTGCCCAAAGATCTCCTTCTCCCAAATCATCCCCGTTAGCGTAATCGCCCATAGCAAGCTAATCTTGAGGATGATACTTGCATTGGCAATCTCGTACCCCTGCTTGGTCTGCCATGCCTGGTAGACAAGAATGGCGCTGATAATAAACACGACAAACTGAATCGGTGCCAAGATGCCCTGAACAGTCGTCCAACCACTCCGGTTGCGTCGTGCTAATTGTTCTGCGGTATACATACCTGTCATAGGGATGCCTAAATCAAAGAGATTGCGTGCTTATTAACGATTATATTGCCTGCATTTTCAGCGCAAAGTCTACAAAAGGTACACAAAAATTCTATCTTTGCGGTATATCAAACACCTCAGCCTAAATGGCTGAGGTGTTCTTGTGCAGGGTATTGACAAGGTGTTGATTAGCGCGGGCTTGCCAAAAAGTGTTTGGCTTGGACGCGAATCATATCACCGGTCATGCTCATTTGTCGGAGCCAAGGGAGTGGCGTGTAACGTTTGTGCATGTATGACTCAAACGTATAGCGTTGCACATCAAGATTGCGGCACATATCGGTAAAGACCTCCATTTGCCGGTTGCTACCGTACCCCCACTTTTCGAGCCAGCTGAGGAACTTGTACATGGTGCCGTATTGGCGCCAGTAGGCCTGCTCGTAGCGCCGCAAGGCGCGTTCTGAGGTATCTGGGAGGGCGTCGATGAGCGTTTGTGCAGCCATTTGACCTGATTTCATCGCCCAATAAATCCCCTCGCCGGAGGTATTTACGACCAGGCCGGCAGCATCACCAATCAGCATGGCGCGATTGAACGCCATATGGGGGCGTGGGGTCATCGGCAGGGCGTGGGCCTCCTCGAGGTACATCTCGCCGTGTGTGAGATCTGCGCCGATACGCTGTTTGAGGTTATTGAGCAGTTCGCGTGCGCGCTTTGAATGGGCTGGGCCTGTGCCGATGCCAATGGTAATGTGATCGGCTTTGGGGAACGCCCAGGCATAGAGATCAGGACTGACCTCGGCACCCAAAAAGAGGTCTGCGGTGTCGCGCCAGCGCCCAAGATGAGCCTCGGGAATGCGCCAGCGCTCTTGGATAGCGGTACAGCGTGGCAAATTGGGCAATCCGAGGAGTTTGGCTGTGGGTGAGTATGCGCCATCAGCGCCAATCACCACGCTTGCACGGATGCGTTGGAGTTGGCCACTCGCTCGTTCGCGGTACTGGACATCAACGCCTTCGTTATCGATTTTGATGTCGATTAGCGCACCCTCGATGAGGCTTGCGCCGGTGTTGACGGCACGTTGGCGTAGATAGCCATCGAAATCCTCGCGGCAGACCATGGCGATGTAGTCTTCGGGAGAGTGATCGAGCCCGACTACATCAATATTGACTTTGCGACCACTTGGTGAGTGAATCAGCGCTTTTGCGATTTTGCGTGAGATGAGCGATTGAGGGATGGCGAATTCACTAAACGCTACTGGTGGTACGGCTCCACCGCATGGCTTAATGCGGCTAAGGTCTTTTTCGATCATGATCACCGGTACGCCAGCGTTGGCCAATGTTTCGGCAGTGATTGATCCGCCCACCGATGCGCCTACGATAACAACAGGGTGCATATGGCCCTCCTTTGTACTGAGTAAAGAATCCCGTTGGTATACACCAATCAGGTGTCGCAGTCTAGAATGGAAGGTTGAATGCGATGTGCTGCGTAGGTCAATTAAATTGTGGGGCGTATTATGAGCGAATGCCCACCGCCGAGACAATCATGCACCAGACGAAAATCATCACACCGCTTGCATTATAAAAAATAGCGCGAGCGCGTGGATCTGTCATTTTGAGGAACTTGCGTTGTGTGGGGATTTGGCCGAGCCCCAAGGCAAACATGATGCCTGCCGCAATGTAGTTGCCGGTGCCGAGCATATAGATTGCAGCGGCAAGCAATGCTGCATTGATGGTAATTACGGCACTCATGGCTGCCCAATCGGCACCCATTTGGGCAGGGATTGATTTGATGCCCATAATGCGATCACCTTCAATGCTTTTGAAGTCATTAATGGTCATGATGCCGTGTGCACCAACTGAGTAGAGCATGGCCAATACAAAGCTGCCTTGCGTCATTGGGGCAAATGCCATATGACCGGCCAGCCAAGGGAGTCCTTCATATGAAATAGCGACAATCGCATTACCAATCCAGCCTAATTTTTTGGCTCTGAATGGCTCTGCACTATACACAACGGCCAAAATCATGCCGAGAATAGTCAAGTAGACGACAGACATATTGAAGACGAGCGACAACCCGATGCTGATGACCGTGAGTACTGCAATTGTGACGTAGACTTGACGAAATGTCACTCGCCCGGATGGAATAGGGCGCTGTGGTTCGTTGATGGCATCAACATGGCGGTCGCAGTATTCGTTGATAACCTGCGAAAGCCCACACAAAATCGGGCCAGACATGAGTGCCCCGAGAGCAATCAAGGCGACCGTCACGAATTCGAACTCAGTGACGCCAGAGGCAACGGTGCCGCAGACAAATGCCATTGCAGGTGGGAACCAAGTTACTGGCTTCATCAGGGCAATTGAGCGACTCAAGAGTTCTTTGATGGTGACGTGAGATGAGATGTGGGCAGGTGGTTGAACGCTCGGTTCAGCTGCCATAGAGGGCTCCTCGCACACAGGGCAAACGCCACGGCGCATTTGCTAGCGATAAAACAGATAGTCCCAAGGTTGCCGCGTGCCCTATTATACGGGCGAACGGCAACCTTGGTGCAATGGGTGATCAGGCGGATCTTACGGTGCCTTGGACGTGGTGTTCAACATCTCCGGTACCTGACCGGGCTTGGCTGCACCTGGTGGCACGATATTGCCTTGGTGACACATCCAGCACGATGGGGTCTTGCCGGCCATGATGGCTTGGCTGTAGTTTTCGTTGATGTACTTGCTCATCTGGAGCATCCAGATTGCATGTTGCTTCTGGTCGACGCCGCCATTTGCTACACCTGTAGCGGGGAAGTAGCGGGCGTTGTGACAGAAGGTACATCCCTGGCCCAAGCTGACATTCATGTGGTACATGGCGTATTGGTTCTCTTCGGCGGTGTCAAGTGATTTACTCTTATCACCGGTAAGGACCAAACCACCTGGGTATTCACGGTCAAGCGGCAAGCGGTAGTCGTTGGGCAGCGTATTTTGAATCTCGGTCGGGTAGGTCCCCTTGGTCAAGATTGGCTGACCGTTGTGACAGGTGGCGCAGGTGATTTCGTAGCCACCAACCGAGACTGGCAATTTGCTTACCCATGAGCGGTTGAGGTCACCTGACATCAACAACATGGCGCGAGCCGTCTTTTTCTTGGTTGCCCAAGTAGCGTTGGGGTCGCTTGGGTCTTCGTCCATGTAGAACTGTGGTACGCCATTGGCATCAGGAGCGATGTTATGACAGTAGGAGCAGTCTACTTTGAGGCCACCAGCGACTTGTGCGGTCATGTAGGCCGAAATCTTGGCGGTGTTCCAACCCTTGAGGACCTGGGCGTTCTTGGGCTCAGGGCTGGCCTCGGTATAGGCCTGCATGGCTGCCAATGACTCGGGCTTCAAATTTGGGTTGGATGGATCATAGTTTACGTAAATCGGTGATGTTGGGATAGGCTTGGCCGCAGGTGGCTGGACCAAGGCCCAAATCCACCAAAAGGCGACGATGCTAGCGACCATCGTGACACCGGCAACAGCTGCGGCCACGAGATTAAACTTGGCATCCTCGTTCATTGGTGGGAAGACGCTCGGAGTCTGAGACATATGCGTTCCTCTCTTGCAGTAACTTCTTTAGGTGTGGGCTGGCGCACTGCCCACGGACGAACAGCGCGCCGTGCTCATTACTTGGTGAAGATGTACTGCGACCAATCTTCTGTGGACATTGGCGCAACAATGTTGGCGGCCTGTGCCCATGCATACCAGTCGTCTACTAGCGTGCCACTAATCAAGATGCCCAGTGCACCGGTGATACCACAAAGTGCAGCAAACCACCATGCCCACAAGTGGATGTTGTACGAATTGGCATTGAAGCCCATCGTCCAGCGCCAGAAGAGCTGTGAACGATGCGTACCGGCACCCTCTACGATCATCTCGTCAATTTCGGCTTCAGCACCCCACTTTGAGGCCGCCACGATGGTTGCACCGTGCATGGCCAACAAGAGTACTGAACCGAGCAAGAAGAAGATCGAGATCATGTGCAGCGGATTGTAGTAGATGTTGCCAACTTGAATGTTGACGTAATTGGTCCAGTCCAAGATGGCTCGGAAGCCATGACCAGGAGCGTCTGCCCAGAACCCGCGCCATACCGGTCGGAACAGGTAGATGACGAAGTAAAGGAACAACGCAGCCCAGAACCCAGCTGCCAACTGAGGACTCAAGCCGGTCTTGCGCGCACGATTGTAGAGGCGGGCAAACCAGGCCAGTACGGATACGTGCAAGAAGAAGGTGGCAACCAAGTAGTCGGCGCCTTCGTACCACGGCACATTCCATGACAAACCATAGCTGGCAACCGGCGGCATGACTGCCAAATTCCAGAACTCGCGGAGGAACGAGATTGGGTTATAGCCAACTTCGTACATGTAGCTCTGCAAGATGATGAATGAGGCCACAACGCCGGCAGTAACCGAGATGACACCCCATACACCCAAGTAAATGGGCAATACGCGACCGTTGCCGAAGAGCCGATCCATGAAGTTGATGTAGCCAGGTTGGCCGATGACGCCCTCGATGCCCTCTTCGAACTCCTCTTTGTGCAGGTCTGGCTCAGGATTGAGCTTGTCACTGCGCTTCGAGAAGACTAAGCCGAGACCAATCAAGACGACACCCGCTCCGGCACCACTCCAGACTGGGATACGATCCCAGAAGGCCCAGAAGGCGTTCCAGTCATACACTAACGTGCCTGACAAGAAGATACAGACATTGGCGAAAAGCACTGAGGCAGCACCAGCCCAGAAGGCCAAACGGTGGATACCGATCTCGCCGATACTGTAGCCGACAATGTTGCGCCAGAAGACGTCAACGTTGTGCTCGGTAACCGGCCGACGGGCAGCACTCAAGATCGCTGCACCGTGCATGTGCAAGAACAGCGTCGCCGCAAAGAGTAAGGTTACACCAATCGCATGGAACGGGTTGTAGAAGAAGTTGTAATATTGATAACCGATGTTGCTCAACCAGTCGAGATGGTGCGTAATACCAAGGGGGAACCCATTGCCCCATGCACCCATAGCGATTGGTCGCAAAATCTGCAACGTCACCCATGACGTCACTACCGCTCCAAAGGCAATCGGAATCTCCAACCCCATCCGCAACTTTAAGCTGATGTCGATTTGACGCAACAACCAGCTCACAAATGCGATGGTGGCAAAAATCACTGTCCATTGCCAGGCAAAACCTGGCTCGCCATAACCTACCAAACGCAACCCCTCACTAATCGGAGGTGGTTGCAAGGCAACTGCCAATAGGTTATAACGCTGCTCAACAAATACCGCTTGATAGAGATAAGTGAGAACACCCATCACAATACCAAGGATTGCGGTACCACCAAAGAACCCGACGTAAAAGTTGCCAACCCAGAAGTCCAACGGGTCATGCCCGAACATCTTCGCGGCTAGCGTCCCACCTGGTCGCTTGTACTTGGCTTCCATCGCTTCAAATGAAAGCTCGCTGGCGCGTGGGCCTGCGCCTGCCGAGCTCGCTGAAGCCATTGAAGCGCGATACTCGCCATCGGGTTGCAACAGTGGCTTTTGTGGCGCATCAGACATCGCAGACACTCGCTTTCTAGCGTGTGGCAGAGATCAACTAAGCACCTGCCATCTCACCACGGGCTAATCCAAAATTCGTGAATCTAACATTACAGCGGGCCGAACGGGTTGCCGCTCGACCCGCTGGGCTCTGTCGCGGTGACGACATGAGCCTTCCAACTAACCGAAAATGCCGCTGTACTTGTCTGAGCTCAAAACCACGAAGTGGTTCAACAGACCCATGACGACTCCCAGCAACGTCCCCAATACGACGGCCGTGCGGAAATCAAGTGGCCGATTTGGCAACATATGCTCCCTCGCTTCGCTCTGTGCTTGGCTCATCTTTCAGAACCAAATATAAATCCTAGAACCAGGGCTTCCATGACCACATCAAGATGTGAGCCACTACAGCGATTGCCAACATTCCATACATAGAACGTACGACAATGCCATGTACCAACCACTCCTCATTGGTGAACAGCGACTTCCATTGTGCTGGTACCAGATCGTTGTTTGGTTTGTCTGCCATCGTAGTCACCCCCTTTCATCGGCGGTTCCTGCGGGTATTACCCCGCTCACTGGTCTGCCCTGCCCGTACTCCGCAAATACCATGTCAACTGCTGCTGGCGCTGGTGTTGTGTGTATCTGCAGGACTTGTCTCGATTATAGACACGCTGTAAATCAATAGTCAATCGCAAAAATCTACACATGTGCTTGAATTGTGCTATGCAAATAGTGTGCATATACCATGTATAGCCTCTGCGTAATAGGTGTCAATGTATTGTATAAATGACTGTGATCGCTGATGCATTAGCTGGTGATTTTGTGATTATGTTGCGATATATGCAAGTGAATGAGTAACATCTCTGCACTACGCTATAGTACAGAAACAATACTACAGCATGCGATTTATCGTCGAATCAGAGTAGTTTTTTGGGTGTCGTATGATTCTGAACGTGTGATGTGTTCTTGATGTGTGATAGATGATAATTGTTTACATATAATTGCATTTTAATTATCTGCACGCATCATGACACAACATATTTGATGGCCAGTGGATTGTACGATACTAGATGTAGATGATGGGGCAAATATATCGATAATCTGCTGGGTTGACAAGTACTTGACAGAGGTTATACAATTCAAGTAATGACATAACTGATATATTGATAGGAGTTAGATATATCGTCAGTGATTTAGGGTGGCATCGCATTACAATGATGAATCGATGAATAGCCCGTACAAGTAAGAGGTGCTCGATGATTGACAAAATCCGACACCTACTGGCCTTCTCTGACACTCCACGTTATAACATCAAGGCAGTAGTGCAACAGACACAGGTCAATGTGTCAACATTACGCGCATGGGAGCAACGCTACGGCGTGCCACAACCGACTCGTACTGAACACGGTCATCGGTTGTACTCTCAACGCGACATAGAAATCATCAAATGGTTGAAGCAGGCAACCGAAGATGGGATTGCGATTAGCCAAGCGGTTGTCATGTTACAGGCGGATCCCGAGGAGAGCATCCACGATTCACCTTTGCCCCTCCCCTCACAAACTCAACTTCATATTAGTGATGCAGGCTGGCCCGATTTACGACGACAGTTGTTTGATGCACTCGTCAGCACAAACTTACGCCAAGCGCATGTATTGATGAACACCGCCCTGACGTTGTTCCCTACCAACGCATTGGTCTACGACGTCATCTTGCCGATTTTGAGTGATTTTGACAAGCGTTGGGTCGATGAAACCGGCTGCATCGCTGATGAGCAAATCGCTGTGCAGTTTATTCGTCAGCGCCTGACGAGTTTATTGCAGGTTCATGCGCCATTTACCAATGGGCCACGGGTGATTTGTGGGTCGACTAATGGCGATTTTCATGATCTTGGGTCGCTGATTTATTCCGTCCTGATGGAACAAGAAGGGTGGGAGGTGCTTTACCTCGGACCTAACTTGGGGTTAACTGGTTTGACGGAGTTTTTGATACGACAATCACCGGCATTGGTGGTGCTAACGGCGAGTATGGCCGAGCATGTTGTATCGCTCCAGCAGGTAGGTCAAATGGTGGTGGGGCTCCATCATCATGGGTTGCATTTTGCGTATGCCGGGCGCGTCTTTGTGACGCATCCCGAGTTGCGCCAACGCATGCCTGGCATGTATTTAGGTGATGACTTCGTTACTGCTATCGACCAATCTAATGTCATCAGCAATGAAAATGAGATGACACCGTGGGTAAGTGCACATGCACCTCGTAACGGCGTCCACGGGCGTACTCGTTTGGGCTTGCAATAATGCAGCAACAAACAGACGCCAAGGAGTTGCACCATGCGTGCACTTGAGGGTTGGTTGAATAGCAGTGGGAATCGGGTAGCGGCTGAGCTTGAGGAACGTGGTGAGCAGATTTGTAAGCTGGTCAGCGAGCAGATGTTGCGGAGCTATGCAAGTGTCTGTGATGCTCCTGATCGTGTTGATAACGAGTCGATGAAAAAGGCAGCGTTTGTCGAGTCACCCAAGCGTGTCCATCGCTTGACCCAAACAGCGCTCCGTCTGCGTGCTGTCGAAATCATTGAACGTGAATGTCGTTGGTCGCTTGACGTCCTGCCACGCTACGGCGTGACTCGTCAACATATGCATGCGATGGTCCATTGGTATTTTGAGGCGGCACGGACACTCACTAACATTGATTCGGCTGATCGTCGATCGCTCGATATCATCGAACAGCTGTACATGACAGGTCTTGAGTACAAACCTGTTCATCGTTAGCGTGTAGCGACGGCAGAGCCCTGTGCTATTGCACAGGGCTCTTTTGTTGTGTGGTGTGGCTGAGTATAATACACATAATAGGCAACAACATAGTGATGAGTGTGACATGCAACGGTTGATTTGTTTTGGTGATAGCATTACCCAGGGGCATATTGGATCAGCCTATGTTGAATGCCTTGCTACGGCACTCCCTGACGTCGAGGTCATCAATGCCGGGATTGATGGCGATACTACACTCAATCTGGCGCGACGCATTGATAGCGATGTGATTGCCCGCCAACCATCCCTGGTGAGTATCATGGTCGGCCTCAACGACTTTGGCACGGCCTATGGTGAGCGCTTGAGTCGGGCGTATTATCGTACGCTCAAAAAAGTCCCGATTGCGATTGATATTCCCACATTTGAGACGCTCTATAGTGGTCTGATTACCCGACTCCAACGCGCTCAAATTCCAGTTGTACTCATGACCCCTACCACTTTGGGCGAAGTGCCTGATACGCCCGGGCAAATGATTCTCGATGGCTATGTCCACGTCATCCACACACTTGCCATGCGCTGGCATGTGCCGGTGATTGATGTGCGATCTGCCTTTGTGCAGGCGATGCGCACTAACCCGCGCCCTGGTCCCGAGTACCATTTGTGGATGGTACCGCTCGATCGCTGGCGTATCAGCCGTGGGAGCTCGTATCAATCTATTGCTCAACGACGAGGCTTTGATTTGCTCGTCGATGGCGTGCACTTGAGCGCCCAAGGGGCTGAACTGGTCGCCCAGACTGCCTTACCCACGTTGCGTCAACTACTCCAAATCACTGCATCGACCCGTCAATAATCCGCTATATATCGAGGAGCAGGCATGCCGACCTTTGCCGATATCATAACGAACGTCCCTGATCAGCGCTATCGTAGTGGTATGCATGATACTCCGGTGACCAGCGTGGTCTACGATTCGCGCCAGGTGCGCCCTGGGGCCATCTTTGTGGCATACCAAGGGTTCCACAGTGATGGCCACGACTACATTGCCAGTGCCATCGCAAACGGCGCTACGGCGGTCATTTACGAGCATGCACACCTTGATAACACGCTCCAAGTGCCCGCATTGCGTGTGTCTAATGCCCGCCCTGCGTTAGGGTACGTGGCTGCAGCCTTAGTGGGTTACCCAGGCAACAAGTTACGTGTCATTGGTATCACCGGCACTGACGGCAAAACGACGACCACGTATCTGACGGCGCTTGCGCTCGACATTGCTGGGCGTTCGTCGGGTCTCGTAGGCACGGCTGATTTCAAAGTCGCCGACCGTATCTGGGCCAACAAGAGCCGCCAGAGCACCCCCGAGGCGCCCGAGATCCAGCAGATGCTCAACGACATGGTGGCTGCCGGCTGTACACACGCCGTGCTTGAGTCGACCTCGCATGCGTTATCTGCGCGTTGGCAACGCCTCGCAGGGAGTGGCTTTGATGTGGCGGTGCTGACCAACGTGACCAGCGAGCACCTCGACTTTCATGGCACAGTCGAACAATACCGCCGCGACAAAATGCACCTATTTGAGATGCTCGGTGAGCCAAGTGACGCTCCACACAAACAGCGCAAAGTGGCGATTGTCAACGCCAATGATCCGCACCACAAGCAGTTCTTGGCGGCAGCCCCGTTGCGGGCTGAACGCTTGACCTACGGCGTCAACGTGGCGGCCGATGTGCAGGCGCGCAACGTGGTAAGTAGCATGAATGGGCTCGATTTTGAACTCGTGTCACATTGGGGCAATCGTCAGGTGCACCTCGAGCTGACGGGCGACTTTAATGTGTGGAACAGCCTGGCAGCCCTGACGGTCGCTGTGAGTGAAGGAGTGCCACTTGATGACGCATTGGCCGTCTTGAGTGCGGTGGACGGCGTGCGTGGGCGCATGCAACGTATCAACATGGGGCAACCATTTGCGGTGTTGGTTGATTATGCCCATACGCCGGCCTCTTTTGAAAAAGTCATGGGGCTGGTGCGGCCAATCACTCCCGGGCGCTTGATTGTCGTGTTTGGCTCGGCAGGCGAGCGTGACCGCGAGAAGCGCCCGCAACAAGGGGCAATTGCCGCACAGTTCTGCGATGTGCTCTATATCAGCGACGAAGACCCACGTGGCGAGGATCGCATGACCATCCTCGAGGAAATCGCCGTTGGTGCGCGCCAATACGGTCGGCGTGACGGCGTTGACCTCTTTTTGGTGCCTGATCGTGCTAAGGCAATTGCGTCAGCCTTCGCCACTGCCGGTCATGGTGATATGGTGCTCTTGCTCGGCAAAGGACACGAGGGGAGCATCATCTACGCTGACGGCCCGATTGCCTGGGATGAGGCGACCGTTGCCCGCGCCGAGTTGACCAAATTACTCGGGTAGACGAATGATGTGCCTGTCGAGGTGAATCAAGCCATCACGCGCTAATCCGGCGATGATGGCCGTGAGTTTGGCCTCGTCAACCGACAATCCGAGAGTGATAAGATGTGCTGCAAGCGCCGGCTGGTCGGTACCAGTCGGCGTTTGGCGTAGATAATCGATAATCCGCCCACGAATATAGCGGTTTGAGCCGACAAACGGTGCATCTTTGCGCTCGGCGACGCGCCGGGCTGTGCGTGATGGCAGTGGCGCAAGTGCGTGGTCGGCAGCGAGCCGAGCTGCGTAGTCGTTGCAGAATCCGCGCAGTGGGCATGCGGTACACTTGGGTTTGGTGGCGGTGCAGGTGACCGCTCCGAGCTCCATGATGGCCTGGTTCCACCACCAACCCTGTCCTGCAGGCACTTGTTGTGCTGCGAGGGAGCGTAGCGCTTTCTCGTCAGGAATATCGCCGTGCGGATCGCTCCACAACCGCAATACCACCCGGCGAATATTGGTATCAAGGAATGCCACATCTTGCTCAAAGGCAAAACAGGCAATCGCCCCCGATGTGTAATCGCCGATGCCTGGTAAGGCGCGCAAGGCGGCCACATCATGTGGGAATTGGCCGGCATACTGCGTGACAACCGCTTGGGCTGTGCGTTGCAAATAGATAGCCCGTCGGTTGTAGCCGAGTCCCTGCCAGGCCGTAATTACGGCACTGGTGGGCGCAGCGGCGAGAGCGTATACATCGGGGAACAATGCGAGGAATGCGTGGTACTTGGGGATGACGCGCTCAACCTGCGTCTGCTGGAGCATCAACTCCGAGACCAAGATACGATAGGGGTCGCGCGTGTGGCGCCACGGCAAATCACGGCCGTGCTGGCGAAACCACTCGATTAACGTGGTGACAATGGCATCAGACATGCGTTAGACACTTGCACTCGGCTCATCAACCACCTTGAAGCCGGTGGTGGGTGCATCAATCCCCATGCCGAGTGACTCGTCGTAGGCGGCCGGCAAGACCTTGTCAGCAGCGAGTACCGGCAACAAGGCTGCGATGGCCACCGCCACCATGGCATCGTCGGGCTCACGCGTGGTCAGGCGTTGGAGCGCCAACGACGGCGCCACCAACCAGCGTACCCAGGCGCGATGGTAGTTAGCGGCGGTCAGACGCAACAACTCGAATGACAAACCGGCGATGACGGGAATGAGTACGAGGCGCGAGGCGATTTTGATGATGAGCGTTTGATCTTGAAAAATCGCAAAAATCGGGATACTAATCACCATCACTACCAGCAAAAAGCTCGTGCCACACCGTGGGTGGATGAGCGTCTGGCGGCTGACGGTTGGCACATCAAGGGGCAATCCGGCCTCGTAGGCGTTGATAGCTTTGTGCTCAGCACCGTGGTAGCCGTAGACACGCTGAATCTCGGGGATGCGGCCAACCAAGAGCAAGTATCCAATAAAAATAACGAGTTGCAAGACGTTTTCGATCACAATCACACTAAAGTTATCCACACCGACATACGTCAAGGCGTTGGCGATGATGACTGGGAGGGCAAAAAAAACCACAAAGGCGAACAGGAGCGATACGGCCACGCCGCCGGCTGACTCACCCTCGCTCGGGCGCTCGTCGGCTGGCAAACTGGCCGCTGCCGAGACATTGAGGGCGCGGATGCCCATGTTGAGCGTGTCCCAGAGCAACAATACGCCGCGCACCATAGGGAGTGACTCAAGCAGTGACCTGCGTGCATAGTTGAGCTCTTCGTGGAAGGTGGCAATTGTGCCGTCCTCGCGCCGTACGGCCACTGTCGCACGCTTGAGCCCGCGCATCATCACGCCCTCGATAACCGCTTGGCCGCCGTAATTAATCTTGCTCATCGGATTTTTCCTTGGCTGGTGGCGTGGCAGCTGAGACGATGCGTTGACCGAGCACACTGACTGCGGCTTTGATGCCAGTGACAAAACTACTGACTTGAATGGCAGGCTTGACCACCTGCTCCGAGATAATGGTCACGGTGGTCGCTACCGAGGCGCTGGTCTTTTTGACGTCGTCGGTGACGCTCGAGGTTTTGACCAACAACTCATCGACCTTGAGGCTGAGCTCCTCGAGTTTGGGGATAAGCGTGCCACGGGCCGTATTGTCAATCGCCTTGACGGCAAAGAGCAGTGCTACTGCCACAAGCGCCATGATGATGGCCCCGATAAGTTGGAACAACGCCAACAAAATGATGGCCAAGTCGCGTACGGCCTCGCGGAAGCCGGGGTAAATAACCGACAAGATGATGAATGCGAGGCTGATGACAACAAAAACGATGCCGCCAATCGCCAACCAGCGATTCATGTTGCTTGGTGGTGGCGTCGGGGTGGAATCGGGCATGTCGTACATTCGGGCCTCCTTAGTTATGATGTCGTTTGTTTGGTGAAGCGAATGGCCATAAATAGGCCAATCCAGGCACCAATTGATGTCTCGATCAGATGAACAGTCGCCGGCGCCGGCAGAGCACTGCTCAACTCGAGCCCAGTTGCATGGATGATGATGACGCCGATAAACGCCGCCAGCCAGTACACCGGCAGTTGCAATAGCTGCCGTCCTGCCCAGATATGGGCAATTGACGCGTGAAATGTCGCAATCATAATCAACAGGACTGGCACTGGTGACATGGCTTATTGAGCGAGAATTCGCCCACCTCCGATAACCTCTTCGTCGCGGTACATGACCGCCGATTGCCCGGGTGAGATGCCGTCTTGTGGCTCATCGAAGACAATCTCGACGCGCCCGTCACCCGTTACATACGCCGTTGCCGGTGCCGTTGGTGCGTGCGAACGACTCTGCACTGCACAGCGGAACTGATTATCGAACGGCACACCTGCCACATACGTCACCCGATCCACGTTAATCCGCGCCTTGCGCAAATCAGCCTGTGGCCCGACGACCACCGTGTTGGTGCTGGCATCGATGTGTGTAACAAACAACGGCGACCCGACGGCAATGCCCAATCCACGCCGTTGACCGACCGTGTAGAGCGGAATACCTTGATGCTCACCGAGTTTGTTGCCGGCGGTATCGACGATGTCGCCGTTGCTGAATGCATCGGGGCGCTGAGTGCGCACGAACGAGCGATAATCACGATCCGGTACAAAACAAATATCCTGACTCTCGGGGCGCTCGGCGGTGGCCAACTCGAGCTGACTCGCTAAGGCGCGTACCTCGGGCTTGGTCATGCCACCGAGTGGGAACATCAGGTGCGACAGCTCTTTTTGGCCGAGCATGTGCAACACGTATGATTGATCCTTGCGCATGTCGGCGCTGCGGTACATTCGCCACTGCTGGCCGTCGTACTCGTTGCGCACGTAGTGCCCGGTAGCGAGTGCATCAAAGCCCAGCATCTCGGCGCGTTCGAGTAGGACGCGAAACTTGAGGTCGCGGTTGCAGGCCAGACACGGATTGGGTGTCATGCCGTGGGCATACTCGTCAGCAAAATAGTTGATGACGTGTTTTTTGAAGTCTTTTTGGTAATTAAAGACATAATACGGAATCCCGAGTTGCGCACAGACGCGCCGCGCGCCCGAGACCATCTCCATCGAACAACAGCGACTCTCGACCATCTTGTCACCATCACCCTCCCAGAGGTGCATGGTGACGCCAGTCACATCGTGACCAGCCTGCTGCATCAAGGCAGCCACAACCGAACTATCGACACCGCCACTCATGGCGACCATTACTCGAGCCATTGTTTGTCCTCAAAAAAGATGTACAGCAGGTACGACACAAAACCACACACTCCTATTATACCTGTGTGGTCAACGAAAATAAAAATGTGAATTGACTATTCGCTCGCCTGATATGGCTGAAGTTGCGTGGTAAATGTCTTGACGGCACCGGCATCACGCAGTGCTTGCCCGATGCAATCACTCAAATCTGGCGGACAGACTGCAAACATGATGCCACCGACTCCCGCACCCGAGAGTTTGGCGCCGTAGGCCCCAGCCTGCATGGCCGCCGTCACCAGTGTGTCGAGGAGCGGTGTGGAGACGCCGATGTGTTGCAAAAGCGTATGATTCTGCCGGCATACTGCGCCGAGCAACGGCGCATCGCCGGCTGCAAGCGCCTGCTGGGCGGCGAGCGTTACCGCACCCATTGCATCAAATAACGCATCGTAGTGCGCGGTATTGTGCTCGCGCCGTTGCCGCACCCCACCGACTGCGAGATGCGTCGGGCTCCGCTCGCCGCTGTCGGCAATCACCAGCGTCATCGGGGCGCCAATCTGGAGGGGGACAATGCGTGGTGGTTGGGCACTCCCATCGGCCAGTGGCGCCTGGCGACAAAACGAAATTGGCTGGTCGTAGGCAATCACGGTGTTGTCAATCCCACTGGGCGTGCCGTGGAGGCGTTGCTCGCTCCGGTAGACAAATGCGCCGAGCTCGTCACGTGTCAGGGATTTGTGGCACCATGCGGCAAAAGCGCGTACGAGCGCAGTTGCGACGGCAGCGCCGCTACCCATGCCACTGGCAATCGGGATGCTTGAGCTGATGGTAAAGGTTAAATCGGGCGTCGGCAGATGCCAGGCCGTGAGCAGGTCGGTAATCAAATCAATCAGCGGGTGTTCGTCGATGCCGACGCGCCCACGTTGATTGAGATCAGGTGCCTCGAGCCAACAGCCATGGCCGTGGGGCGCAGCACTAATCTGTACGGTAGCAGTGATACCCGATATGGGCACGGCCAGCGCTGGACGGCGGTAGACGACGGCGTGCTCGCCCGAGATGATCAGTTTGGCAACGGCACTGGCACTGATTGACGACATAGCTATGCCACTACTCCCATTCAATGGTGGCGGGTGGCTTGGATGAGATGTCGTAGACCACGCGATTGACGCCAGCCACCTCGTTGACGATACGATTGCTGACGTGTGCCAAGAACTCGTAGGGTAGGTGGGCCCAGTCGGCCGTCATGAAGTCTTCGGTGGTGATGGCACGTAAAGCGATGACATCGGCATAGGTACGCCCGTCGCCCATGACCCCCACGCTTTGGACGGGCAAAAGCACCGCAAACGCCTGTTGCGTCTGGCGATACAACCCGGCTGCGCGCAACTCACTGATGAAGATGTTGTCGGCGAGGCGCAATACGTCGGCGCGCTCACGCGTAATCGGGCCGAGGATGCGTACGGCCAAGCCCGGCCCGGGGAATGGGTGGCGCCAGACCCAATCCTCGGCCAATCCGAGTTCGATACCGGCAGCGCGTACCTCGTCTTTGAAGAGGTAGCGTAGGGGCTCGACGAGTGTCAGAGTCATATCCTCGGGTAGGCCACCGACGTTGTGATGGGTCTTGATGGTGACGCCCTTTTGGCGGTCGGGGGCCTTACTCTCGATGACGTCGGGGTAGAGGGTACCTTGCGCGAGGAAGGTGGCACCGTCGATCTTGTTGGCCTCGCGCTCGAAGACGCGCACGAACTTCTCACCAATAATTTTGCGCTTGCGCTCGGGGTCACTGACGCCCGCAAGGGCCTCGAGGAACTCGGCACTGGCATCGACGGCAATCAACGTGATGCCCATGCTATCGCGGAAGGTGTGGATGACCTGCTCGGCCTCATTCAGGCGCAACAAGCCGTTATCGACAAAGACACACGTCAGATTGTCGCCGATGGCCTTGTGGATTAACAGGGCGGCCACGGCGGAGTCGACACCGCCTGACAAGCCACAAATCACCTTGCCAGTACCGACCTGCGCTTTGATGCGCTCGACGGCATCGGCCACAAACGATGATGCTTGCCAGCTCGGCGTGGCCCCACAAATTGTCAGGGCGAAGTGGCGCAAAATGTCGCGCCCGTGTGGGGTGTGGACGACCTCGGGGTGGAACTGAATGCCGTACCAGCGCTTGGCGTCGTTGGCCATGGCGGCAAACGGCGTGCTCGGGTTGCTGGCGAGGGGCATAAATCCAGGTGGCAGGGTCTCAATATGATCGCCATGGCTCATCCACACCTGCTGCGTGGTCTCGAGCCCGGCAAAAAGTGGATGGGTGCAGTTGGCGTTGATGCTGGCGTTGCCATACTCGCGCTGGGCTGCGCGCACGACGCGACCGCCGAGTGCATAGCTTTGGAGTTGCATGCCGTAGCAGATGCCGAGCACTGGTACACTGCTCTGCAACACCCACTCGGGCATCTGCGGGGCACCGTCGTCGTAGACGCTGGCTGGGCCACCCGACAAGACGACGCCGGCGAGTTGATTATGAGGGATTGCGCTGGCAGGTGCATCGTGTGGGATGAGTTCGGAGTAGACACCAATCTCACGGAGCCGGCGCACGATGAGCTGGGCTGTTTGTGAACCAAAATCGAGTACGGGGATCATCTGCGTCATGCTCGTGTGTCCATCTCGTTGCTACAGGTTGTACTATCTATATGCGATTATACCAATCTCGCTGTCGTTCGGTATCATGATTTGTGGTATATTCACGCTGAAGATAATTATTACACTATGTCGTATACGCCGAATAGGTGCAAGGCGCCGGTTTTTGGATGGATGGTGAGGCAGTATGGAACTTTACTTGCTCCGGCATGGAATCGCCGAAGATCACAGTGAATCTGGGCATGATGCGCATCGTGTGCTCACGGCTGCTGGGATCCGTCAAATCAATCACACGGCGTTAGTCATGCAAATACTCAAGATACAGCTCGACGCAATTATTACGAGTCCACTGTATCGGACGCGCCAAACCGCTGATATTATTGGCCATAGTTACCAAATCTCACCTATTGTTGACGAACGCGTGAGCCCTGGATTTGAGGTGAATGCGATGCAGCAGATTGTGCAGCAGGTGCGACGCCCTCGAGTCCTGATTGTGGGACACGAGCCTGATTTGGGGTGGATGGTGACGGCTACCACTAATCAACGTGTGAGTGTGTCGCGGGCCTCGTTGATTCGCCTTGATGGTGAACCAGGTCGTTGGCAACTCGGGTTCCATTTGTCACCCCAAGCGCAAGCGGCGTTGGTCAAGTTCAGTTGAGCAGACGAAGAAAAAAGCGGGGGCACAGCTGTGCCCCCGGTCTGCAGAGACTCCTGTACCCCCCGTTTTTACGGTACAAAGTGAATTGGTGACCCAAGTTGTGCGCCGGTGGCGATGACGCGTTCCGGCAGATTGGCTATTGGCCAAAGCCAGATTTCGCCTGGTTCATCGATGCGCCCGTATTCTTGATTGAGTGGCATCCCTGGCGTCCATTCGGGTGGCAACACGACATAGGCCTGCGTATTGTCGATCCAGGCAAAGCGTTGCCCCATGAAGAGCGGGATGCTGATGGATTGGCCGGTGGCTATGAACGTCCCCTCGGGTAGGTACATCTCACGCGTGCCCACAAAGTCAAACACCTCGCTCCGCCAGACATCCCATCCGCTAACGCCGCGCGCATTGCCGGTGTCTTGGGTGGTATAGCCGTAGCGACTGCCGTCAGGGCTAAGAGTGAGTTGGCGCCCCCAGCCGGCGAATGTGCCGAGCATGGTGTAACTAGCGTCGTAGGCATCGACCATGTTAATCAGGTTGACGTCTGTCTCGACGCGCATGCCGATGAAGGTCAGGTAGAGAACGCGTTTGCTGTCGGTGCTCCAGGTTGGGCGATAGGCGACCAGTCCGGCATCGGATGCACCGGGTTCGCCGCCAGCGGCGGTGACTGGATTCCAGCCATTCTCGCCTTTCATGTTAATCAGGCGAATATGATTGCCGGCAGTGTTGCCCGGATCGACCGATTGGGCATCTGCGCGGGTCGGCCGCGTTGCATAGGCGATGCGTTTGCCATCGGGTGAGACGGCCGGGTCACAGCCCTCGCCCATGACGGTGCTTTGTTGATCGGCGAGTGTCAGCAACACGATTGATGATGAGCGACAAAAAGCACTCCACTCGAGCCACGTGCTGGGCTGGGCGATGTCGGCATCGCTGGCTGCAAAAATCAAGCCGCTATTGTCCGGTAACCACTGGACGCTATCAAGACTGCGATTATCGTCAGTGAGTTGGCTTGATTCATTGCCGTCACGCGATACGACCCAGAGTTCACCTTGAGCGCCACGACCGCTAATGACGGCAATCATGCTGCTATCGGGTGAGACGACGAAGTCAGCGACATCGGCGAAGATGGGGCGAGTTGTGCCCGTCTGGATGCCGAATCCCACGAGCTCCCCTTGCTGAATGAAGATGAGCTCGCCTCCGGTTGGTACGGTGGAGGCTGTGTCGGTTGGCTCCGGTGTGGCAGACGGCGTGACAATCTCGACGGTGGCAGTTGCCTCAGCGATACTAGGCGTCGCCGTAGCGCTTTCGGCTGGCACTGCAGTGGGCGAGGCAACTTGTGGGGGTGTCATACACGCGACCAGCGAGCTGAGACCGATGATAAGCAATAGTAGCGCGCGCATGCGAAAACTCCTTTGGTGGTGGGTAATTAGAGCGATTTGTGCATACGCCGCAGGGTGCGCCACACGATGATAGTGCTGAGAATCCACGCATACATAATCGACAAAATCCACATCGCAGGCATGACAATCGTAGCACCGTTGAGGCTAAATGCTTGCCCCCACACTTGTTGTGTGCGTAGTGCATCGTCAGTGTAAAAGAGCACGATGAAGGGGTGGATTGCTAGGGTGACGTGGTTAATGAACTCGCGATATTGATCGACACTCGCAGTGAATATGATCTCGGGGAGCGTAAGTACGAGTAGCGGAATCGCTAGCAAAATGAACAACACGCTGGCGAGGGTCATGCCAGTGGCACTGAGTGGTGTGGTCGCCCGCGCTGACCAATAGACGCCGATGCAGGTGAGCAACACGATGTTGGAGAAGACGACGAGGAGCATGATGACCAGCTGCGCCAAGTCGACGCTGCCAATCAAAAAGACGATGCCCATCAGCGGCGTGATGGCGGCTAAGAGTAAGAGACAGTAGCTGAGGCTGGCGATAATTTTGCCGAAGACGATTTGGCGCATCGGCAACTGGGTGGTGAGCAACAAATCAAAGGTCTGGCGCTCACGCTCACCGGCGATGCTACCGGCTGCTAACACCGGTGCCACGAAGCTAAGGGCGACCATGGTAGTGACCATCAACATCAAAAATACGCTCCGACCGATGTCTGAGTCGCCACCAAATTGGCCAGGACTCTCACTGTATGTGGAGGTGTAAATCAGCAAGGCAGCCCCTGCGACCATCACCAAAAAACCACTCAGTAACCAGAACGACCGCGCTGTACGCATCCGCCCACGGAGCTCGCGCAGGAGGATGGGATTGATTGTATTGTTCACCATGATGCCCTCCTCTGCGTTAGATGACGCCTTCGGTGACTTGTAAAAACGTGCGCTCGAGCGATTTTTGTTCGCTGGCGAACGAGTGAATTGGCACGCCAGCGCGGATGCAGTCTGCCAGCAACGCCGCCTGCGTGGCATCGTCGCCTGTGCCTGTGAGCACGTAGCGCAACGGTTGCTCGTCATCACTCCGGCACGTATAGTCATGACGTTGGGCGATGCTGGCGAGTTCCGTACTGGGTGCGAGCGTATGGACCACGATACGGCGTTGGGACTGGCGATTCAGCAAGTTTTCAAGCGTATCAAACGCAACCAACGTACCACGCTCGAGGATTAACAGGTGCGTACATAAATCGGCCAAATCCGAGAGGATGTGGGAGCTAATCAGGATGGTTTTGCCTTGATTGCGCAGTTCGTTGAGGAGCGCGCGTAACTCAACGCGGGCGCGTGGGTCAAGCCCACTTGCAGGCTCGTCGAGCACGAGGATATCGGGATCATGCAGGAGCGATCGGGCGAGGCTGAGACGTTGTGTCATACCGCGCGAGAGGCTCATAACATGTGCGTCTTTTTTGTGCGAAAGGTCGACAAGCGCCAGCATGTCGTCGATGAGTGTGGTGCGAGTGGCCGCCGGCACATTGTTACAGCGCGCATAAAAGTCAAGATATTCGTAGGCGGTCATCGTCTCGTAGACGCCGAATACGTCAGGCATGAAGCCAATGCGCTGACGTACGAGGTCGGGGCGTTGGGTGACCGACACCCCATCGATGAGCATGTCACCACTCGTCAACGGCGTCAAGGTGGTGAGCATGCGCATGGTGGTGGTTTTGCCGGCACCATTGGGGCCAATCAGACCCACGGTAGCCCCACGCGGGATGGTGCACGTCAGGGTATCAAGGGCCACAAAATTGCCGTATGTTTTGCGGACATTGTGGAATTCAATCATACAAATGCCCTCCACTGATTGCATATTTAGACGGCGTCGTTCCGTTTGAGCACGTAGACACCCAAATCACAAATTCCACTAATCATGGTACTACTGCGCTCGATGACAAAATACGGCTCGAGTAAGCGCGTGTAGTGTGCCACGCTGCGGATATTGTCGCCGCGATCAAGCCAATGCATGGCGCGCCCCAACAGGTTCCATCGACTTTGTGCGGGGATATCCTCGACCATGAGCACGGTGCTCTGGGGCCGTAAGACGCGATGAAGTTCTTTGACGGAGGCGGTGACGGTGGCGTCATCGAGATGGTGAAAGACGCCCATAATCAAGGCGGCATCGAAGCTACCGTTGCGGAATCCAACGGCACCGCCGTTCATCACACAGACGTCGCGTTGATGGCGCCGGCGCGCATAGCGGACATAATGTGGCGCAATGTCAAACCCGACATACCGGTCTTTGGGGAAACACGAGGCAAATTGACCAGTCCCACAACCAAAATCAAGGAATCGTCGGGTTGGGTCGCCATGGAACGGCTTGAGCTCTTGTTCGATGAGGTCGTAATCAGCACGAAAGCCAAACTCGGCAATGGCCCGAAATGTATTCCAAATTACTGGCTGTCGCGCGATTGTGTCAAGCAACTGCTGCACCATTCCACTCTCTCCATCCCCTACTTATGACGCAGACGGTCGCTGCGCGATACACAGCAATGATACCCCAACCGGCCACTTGATGCCAACTGATAGGCCGATTGCCTCAGTCGTGAGCGCTAATCGCCCAATGGTGTTGATGAGTGGCGATGGCATGTCCAAATCGGATGTCGCCGTATCCGCATGTGAGTTGCGCTCTTGCCAGCGTTGGAGTAGTGCAAGTGGCAGGAGTAATGAATTTACATAACTTGTTTTTTGTGGCGTCAATCCGGCAGCCATCAATCGCGCATGAAGCATCTCGCGCGTATAGCGTCGTTGGCCGTGCACGCGGTCATCGTGGTGCCCGCGTAGCCATTCGAATGCTGGCACGCGTACGAGCATGTGGCCACCTGGCTTGAGCACACGCGCGCATTCACGCAGTGCGGCCACATCATCGGCGACGCCGCGATGATAGATGACCTCAAAACTGGTCACCAAATCAAAACTCGCATCGACAAACGGAATAGCCTCGATGCTGGCACGGCTAACTGGGTAGGAGTATTGTTGGGCGAATGGGAGCGCTACCGGCGAAAAATCGAAGCCGAATGGATGACCGTAGTGGGCAAGCCACGCCAAATTGCCGCCTGTCCCACAGCCGGCATCGAGGATGCGGCGTGGCGTGGGTGTGGCAGGGAGCTGGCGCAACCAGACGTCAGCAACGGTACGCATACCGACGTACCACCAATGCGTGCGCTCAACGTGAGCCATGACGTGATACTCAGCAAATTCCATAATAGGCATCCTTTGGACCGATGATGATTGACGAAGGATAGATTACCACATACACTAGAGATACAACGATTGAGCAGATTGAAACACTTGGAGGTAATTATTATGCGAATTTCACCTGCCAAAGTGGCACTATTTGCGGATCAGTTAGTCGATGTACTAGCCGATACCGACGGCGTCTTGTTTGATTGTTCGGATGCCGATTTGCGCGTGGCAATTAGCGAGATTATGACGGATGAATTGATGATCGAAGAGCGGTTGGATGCGGAGTTGCACGACCTTTTGCAAAAAAACTTCCGCTACGAGATCTCTATGGGGCGTATCAACTACGACGAGCTCTTTCGTAAAGCCAAAATGCAGAAAGTCCGCGAGCGCAACATCATCCTGTAGCTATTCAGGCCAACTCATGAAGTGCATACCACGGTCCCGTTTGGCAGGCCAAACGTGGACCGTGGCGCGTTTGGACGCGACATTGTTGGCATGATTGGCTGGCGCACGGGAGTTGACCGGTCACATGCACAAAGGTCATCGATCGGCCGGCGCGCAGGCGCGTTTGGCGGAGCACCTGCCGGATAGTTTGGATGACGGGCAACGTGGCGGCGATGTAGATGGTATCGGCCCAGCGGAGCAACTCGGGCAGGCGCTTTTCGGCGATACGCAGGACGTTCTCGCTGCCAGCGAGGTACTCGACATCGCTCGGCACCAGTTGGGTGGGGATTTGCCAAGCCGGTTGGATGTCGCCGGCGATAAACGTCGTATTGACATTCCGTTGATGGAGGGCATTGACGATGCCGAGTACGCGCAACCCGGCCTCGCCTTGGCCGATGCACAGGGCCGTACCACGGTCGGCCAGTGGTTCAGGGAGTTTGCCTTGGGGGCCATAGCAGACAATCTGACTATCAAGTGGTTGGCGGGCCAGCCAAGCCCAACCGTCGTCGGCTTGGGTTGGTATTGCGATACCAATGCGCCCGAGGCGTACGTCGACCTGGACGGGGAACGTCGGCCTGAGCAAAAAGCGTTGGTTGCGCCCGCTGTCGTCACAGACGATTTGCAAAAACTGGCCTGCCTGCCAGTGGGTGGCCAACTGCGGTGCAGTAAAGGCCACCCAGTGGAGATTGCCGATGGGGCGCGACTCGCAGATTGTCAGCGTATGTTGGCGCACGATTAACGACGTCCGCGCATGTGGTCATAGAGGGCGGCGGCGCCAAGCAATCCGATGCGATCGCCGAGCTCGGTCATGACGACTGGCACATCGCGGTAGACGGCTAAGGCGCGCTCGGCGATGACTGTGCGGGCCCGATCGACGAGTTGCGGGTTATTGATGACAACGCCGCCGCCGAGGACGATTTTGGCGGGGCTATACAGGTGGAGCATGTTGACCAATCCGGCTCCGATGGCCTCACCTTCGTCGTCCATGAGTGTGATGGCGAGTGCATCACCTTGAGCGGCGGCAGTCGCAATGTGATGCCCTTGGACATCGGCGACTGAGGTGAGCTTGTGGAGCAGTGAGTCGGGGTGCGTGGACATGGCGGCAGCTGCGCGGCGGGCAAAGCCTGGGCCGGCGGCGGTGTCCTCCCACGACATGCGGGTATGCCAGTCGATGATGTGGTGACCGACCTCACCCGCCGAACCACGGTGGCCGAGTAATAGGTGTCCGCCAATAATCACGCCACCGCCGATGCCAGTGCTGACGGTGATGTACACCAGGTCGCTGAGGCCCTTGCCGGCACCAAAAATCCATTCGCCGACGGCCGCTGCGTTGGCGTCGTTGCCGAGCTCAATGTCGAGACCGGTGGCATCTTTGAGGATGGTGCGGAGCGGCGTGTTCTCGAAGCCTGGAATATTAGGCATGGCAAAGACGAAACCGGCAAATGGGTCGAGTGGGCCAGGGACTCCAATGCCGACGCCGTCGAGATCAGCGCCTGTTGGGAGTTGGGCGTGCACGTGTTTGATGAGTGAGACAATGCGTCCGATGATGGCCTGCGGGCCTTCTTCGACGCGAGTATCAACCTTGGTGTCATAGACAATTGTGCCGTCGGGGGCTACTAGGCCGGCGCGTAAGTTGGTGCCGCCGAGGTCTACTCCGATGGTATATGGCATGGGTTGCTCCTACTTAGATGGTGATACGCACACACACTATTATGTTGCTACTCAATAGTATAATGTGTTATACTACACATTAACGTAGGATTACAAAACGTATGGATGCGCCATGAAGTGTAGCCACAGTGCTCGTACAGATGTCGGACGACATCGTGATCACAACGAAGATGATTACGGCCTTGGCGAGGGCGCAAACGTTGAGCAATGCGGCCATCTTTTTGTTGTTTGTGATGGCATGGGTGGGCACGAGGCTGGCGAGGTGGCAAGTCGCCTTGCGGTAGCGAATATTCTTTCAAGTTATTACGACGATGACGACGACGATCGCGCACTAGCACTCAGTGTGGCGTTTGATACTGCCAATACCGTTATCTTTAACGAGGGCAATCAGAGTGGCGTGTCAATGGGCACCACGGGTGTGGCTGCGGTACTGCATCGCGACGAGTGTGTGGTGGCCAATGTCGGTGACAGCCGGGCATACTTGATTCGTCGTGGCGCAATTCGCCAGATTACTCGTGACCATTCGCTGATTAACGAACAAATTGCAGCCGGTATGATTACGGCAGCAGATGCCGAGAATATGTTGTTTAAGCATGTAATTACGCGCGCACTTGGGCATCAGCCTGATGTGCGCATTGATTTGTTCCGTTTTGCTTTGCTCCCCACCGATATCATCGTACTGGCCTCGGACGGCTTGATTAACCACGTGAATGACGACGAAATCCTGGCAATCATGCACGAGGATACGTTGGTTGATGGCGTTGATCGACTGGTTGATTTGGCTAATGCACGTGGCGGCAGTGACAACATCACCGTGTTGGTGGTGCGTATTGATGCGCTCGAGGGCACGGCACCGTTGCCAATCCCGGTTGATGCGATGCCTGTCATGATGAGCGAGTACAACGGTCAACGCGTTGCCTCAACACATAACACGAGCTCAATGCGTTTGATGATATCGCCGCAAATCAGCTGGCAGGGTGCCGGGCTGTCCTTGGCATTGCTGGTATTCCTGTTGACGATTATTGCCCTTGGGGTCGCTGGAGTTTGGCCGTTTGCGCCAGCGACATAGTCAATCGTTTGTGTGGTGATGTAATAACAACCCCCCGTACTGCAATTACAGTACGGGGGTTTTGATGCGGGTGCCTATGGAGTAACCGTTGGCGTGCGTGAGACGAGCGAACCGTGCATTGCGTTGCCGAAGGCACGTACGTTTGCATCGCGTAACCCGATCACAGAGTTCACATAACCGGCAGCAATTGCGCCAGCAGGGCTGATCCCGTTCGGTACCTTGCCTTGGCCGTAGTCGTTGCGCTATGTTTGAAGTAATAACCATGAATGATTACGCTCATCCCAGCATCTGGTTGTAAATTTGCCAATACTGTTGAGCGACTGCTAATTGTGTGTATTTTGTAAATACTTGTTGTCTAGCCTGCTGACTAAGTGTTGCATAGGCATCTGGCGTCGTACTGAGGTAGTGAACGTGGTTCGCCAGTGCCTGACTATCACCTTCAGCGAAGACTAATCCACCATCACCAATGACGTGTGGGATCTCGCCGGAGCTACTGCCGATGACGGGTACGCCACACGACATAGCCTCGATCAAGACGCGGCCGAACTGTTCTTTCCAATTGGCAGTGGTGCGTGACGGCAAGACGAGTGCATCGAACTGTTGCATGACGCCGGGTATGTCATGACTCGATACGGGTTTTTGCCAGGTAATACGCTGATTGACACCGAGTTGTGTTGCGTGCTGACGCAGCGTGCTCTCGTGTTGCCCCGCACCAACGATGTGCATACGTATCGTGTCGGGGAGTTTAGCAAGAGCCGTGATTGCATCGTCGACGCCCTTCTCGGGCACAAGGCGCCCAACATAGCCGAGCGTAAACGGTGTGCGGGCGATGTGGGCATCGGGGCGTGGCACAAAGTGTGTCTCGTCGACGCCGGTCTGCGGGATGATGCTGAGTGGCCCCGTGTAGCCGTGATTGCGGATGATGTCAGCCGCCTCGTGGGAGCAGGCGAGGGCATGACTAGCATGGGTGAATGCATAGCGCTCAAACCAACTAAATGGCGGTGGGTAGCGACGCTCGATGTTGGCGTAATTGTAGAAGCAGGTTTTGGCGCCGACACGATGGGCTGCAACCATGGCCAAAAAGGTGGCGAAGTTGAACGACTCCTCGTCGACATGTACGACATCTGGCTTGATGCGGTCGAGAATGCGATGAAAGGTTGGATAGAAGTGGACGTGATGCCGCCCGTTGAACCACATCGGCACCAACTCAACGTGGTAATTGGGGGTTGGACCCGGCTCGTAGCGCACCACATTGGCATTGGGCTCGCGCCATTCACTGGGGCTGACAACGGTCAATTCGACGCCTGGAATCGCAGCGAGGGCGTCGGTTTTGTGGCGATAGGCGACGCTGAGGAGCGCCTTTGATAAAATCACAATCTTCATCGCTGAATCCCTGATCGATCGACAACGGCGCGATATGCTGCAACGGTTGTTTGAGCGGTATGAGTGTAATCAAATCGTTGGGCGCGCTTGAGGCCGGCGGCGCGTAGTGATGCTCGTTGATGGGGATCTTGTAGTAGTTGCGCTAAGGCATCGCTCCAGGCCTGTGGCTGGGTTGGGTCAACGACGATGGCGGC
>JBKCLM010000148.1:0-25175 GCA_046300655.1 Chloroflexota bacterium
CACCGCCTGCATCGTCATGATGCGGGCGGTTTTTTCTTTCAGCCACAAAAAATCGTATAATCACAAGAGAGTTATTGAACGGATAAGTAATACCTATGACCTACCAACACCTCAGTGCCAGTCAAGTGCACCAAATGCGCCAGCGTGGCGATGATATTGTCTTAGTTGATGTGCGTGAACAGTATGAGTACGATGTGGCGCATATCGAGGGCGCAATTCTTTGTCCGATGAGCAAAGCCGCCCAGTGGGTTGACGGACTCGAACGGGATAAATTATTGGTCATCCTCTGCCATCACGGCATGCGGAGCGAGCAGGTTGCGGCAGCGTTAACTAGTCGCTTTGGCTATACCAAAGTAGCCACAATGGATGGCGGTATCGACGATTGGTCATGCCGTGTCGATCCAAGCGTCCCGCGTTATTAAGACACACCGATGAATCTTGCACACCTTGAATATCTGCAGTGCCCCACCTGCCAAGCCCCGCTGTCGCACATGAGTGGCGATGCCGAGACGGGGTGGGTGGCCTGTGCTGACCACCATCGATTTGCCATTCAACAGGGAGTCCTTGACCTGCTTGGCCCAGCCCGGCCCCAGAGTATGGCAGCTCAGAGCAACGAATGGGCCATCACGGCTTGGGCATATGAGCGGCTATGGCGGCCATATTCGCTGAGCATCCTGAGCGGTCAGTATTTCCCATTAGCCCAAGAGCTCGATTACATCTGTGGCGACATTCGTCAGCCTCGGGTGATTGTCGATGTAGCCTGCTCAAATGGCCTATATGCGCGCGCCATGCAAACAGCCTACCCTCATGCCCATGTGATTGGCATTGATCGTGCCTTGCCCATGCTCCATGAGGCCCAACGGCGGGCACGGGCAGCGCGCCTCCGCATTAGTTATGTGCGCGCTGATGCCCGCGCCTTACCAATTATCAACCATGCGGCCGATGTGGTGGCGATTGGTGGGTCGTGGAACGAGATGGAGCAACTTGATTTGGTCGCCGCTGAACTCCAGCGCATTAGTCGCCCGTTTGCGACGTTACGGAGCATGGGGTTGACGGCATCCACCACCCAGTTTGGCCAGGCAATACAACAACTGGCAAGTACGGGCGGCGTTCATTTCCCCACACCAGCTGAATTTATCGACCTGCTCGCTACGTATGGTTGGCAAATCACACACATGCAACAACACGGGATTGTGCAACTCATCAAGGCACAACAGAGAGGATAACAAGCGATATGGCCAAAGCAGAACTCGTCCTGATTGGGACTGATGACGGCATTGTCCTACTGAGTAATCCCGGTGGCATCGGGCGTTGGCTTAGATCAGCACACACATTACGCGGGCATACCATCGTCGCCACATGGGCCCACCCTAATAACCCGACCCAAATGCTTTGCAGTGATGGCGCTCAGCTGTGGCGTAGCGCTGACGGTGGTCAGCAGTGGGATCAGATTGACGGCCCGGCGTGTCAACGACTCATTGCCTCACGCAGCACATCTGATCGCATCTGGGCACATGATGGGCAATATGCCTATATGAGTGATGATGCCGGCATGACATGGCAAGTACTCGCCCCTGCGGATGCTATTGCGGGCGGTGGCGATAGCTTGTGGTATCGCCACAAGACCACTGGCCACCTCAAGAAGTCCGACGATGTGACGTGGACAGAGACACCACCATGGCAACAGGTGCTGATCAGCCATGACGGTCAGCATATATGGCATCACCATGATCATCACCTCGGGACAGATCAGCACATTATCAATGAGACTCCATCTGCATTTGTACCATTGCTGGCGTGTGCAGGTGATGTATGCGTGGTTGGTACTGCGCCGAGTGGTATATGGCGCTATGCTGGTGCATGGCAGATAATCGACGGACTATCTGCACAATCAATTACTGTTATGACAACTACTTTGTATCATCCAGATCGGGCATGGGCCGGAGATACGAATGGAAATGTATGGTATAGTAGCGACCGATGTGTCACGTGGGAACTCATACGCGGTGGATTTACCTCGATTCGGGCGCTTGCAACTGCGCGCTTGATGTGATTTTTGCACAATTTTTGTCGAACTATATTACTTATTTTGACAATATCTGTGCATCATGCTATAGTAGCGGCGGTTGAAACCGACAAAGAAAGGAGTAGGAACCAATGGCGCAACCCCCGTCAATTGCCCAACTTTCCGCTGCTCCTGTGTTCAACACCAAAGCAGTTGCCATCGAAACCGAAGTGCCACCCGATACGTTCCGTGCATGGGAGCGCCGATATGGCGTGCCTCGGCCACAGCGAACCGCGGGCGGTCATCGTCTCTACTCGGAGCGTGACATTGCCATCATTCGTTGGCTCCGCGATCGCACGGCAGAGGGAATGAATATCAGTCATGCGGTCATGTTACTTGGGAGTGTACTCGAAGAAGAGATCAACATCCCAGCAGTCAATACGTCGCGCGGGCTCGAGCAGATGGTTATCGAGTTGAGTCAAGCGTTGATTAACTTTGATGCAGGAGTAGCAGACCGAATTTTGAGCGAGGCGTTTTCTATTCATCCATTTGAGCAGGTCTTGCTTGAGTTGGTTCAGCCCGTAATGGTCGAGGTGGGTGAACTGTGGCATCGTGGTGAAATCAACGTAGCCAGTGAGCATTTTGCCACTGAGTTCATGCGCCGCAAACTCGCAAGTTTGATTAATATTTTCGAGTCGGTTGCCACGCGCGAGACGATTGTCGTCGGCTGTGCGCCAGGCGAACTGCACGACATTGGCATTTTGTTTGCGAGTTTGTTCTTGGTACGACGCGGTTGGAAGGTTATCTATCTCGGAGCCCGCGTCCCAGTCAATGACCTCATCGAGACCATCAGCAAAGTCCAGCCCGAGCTTGTGTGTCTGTCTGGCACCACAATTGATGCCGCCAATGCGATGTTAGATGTGGCAAATGCCATCAAGACGCACCACCCACAGGTGCACTTCGGCTATGGCGGGCGGATTTTCAATGTGAATCCCGAATTACGCGACCACATGCCAGGTTTTTTTATGGGGCATGATGCCAGAGAGTTGGTTGAGCGCGTCAATGCAGTGCTCAGTCGTAATGCGTAGCATTCACACAAATTAATACATCCAACCCCATTGGTGTTACAGTATATAATAGTAGAAGATTAGCGAATATCGTTATTGTCGCAATATCACCCTCAACACCACGGTTCAGTGGGGGAAGGAACATGCTCACACGTCAACATCCAGGCACTGTGTTGCGACCACCAGCAGGTGACGCCACTGCATTGCTCAATAACTTGAAGCACTTTATTGATCATACCGACCAACATCGGCTTGTTTCTTCGGGTCGCGACATTAGTGCACGTGAGTTATCACATGCGTACACTGTCTGCAATCAGCTGACGCGTAAGCACTCCAAGAGCTTTTACTTTAGCACCATGTTTTTGCCACCAGCCAAGCGCCAAGCTATTCGGGCGCTGTATGCGTTTTGTCGCACCAGTGACGACATCGTCGATATGGCAGCGGGCAATGCCCCACATGCGCTTGCCCATTGGGTGACCTTGGTGCATGCACGTACGACGCCACATGACAATCCTGTCTTGATTGCCTGGAACGATACTGTTACCAAGTACAACATCTCGCAAGAGCTCGTTGACGAGTTATTGGCTGGCATTGCCATGGATCTCACAGTCACCCGATATCAGACGTTTGATGATTTGTGGTTGTACTGCTATCGTGTGGCCTCGGTCGTTGGTCTAATCTCGATGCAAATTATCGGTCACGATGATGACGCAGTCGATTATGCCGTCAAATTGGGAGTGGCTCTACAATTGACCAACATTTTGCGCGATATCGGCGAGGATGCCGGTCGTGGGCGCATTTACATACCACAACAAGACTTAGCGCGATTCGGCTTAACTGACGACGATATTTTGCAGGGGCGTCAGACCCATCGATTCAAGGCATTAATCCGATTCCAAAGCGCTCGGGCGCATGCACTCTACGAGGAATCATGGCCTGGAATCGGGTTGTTGCATCCCGACAGTCATCTAGCTGTTGCTGCGGCAGCAACCGTCTATCGTGGTATTTTGGATGGCATTCATGCCAATGACTTTGATGTCTTCACACAACGTGCCAGCGTGCCACTGAGTGGCAAAGTTCGCTTACTTTGGCATGCAAACCAGCGACTCAAGCGAGACTTCCGATGACCCTCAGCATTTCACGACCTGTATGGCCAATCTGGCCCTACCAAGTGTTTTTGACGATTCTCTTTTTTGGTCCACCGGCGGCAGCGTTGTTCATTGCCACTGGCCTACCAATCATGACTGATTTGGGCTGGTTGGCGCGTGACCTTTTGACGTATTATGTGTGTCCAACACCTGCCAAATCATACATGCTCCTTGATGCCCCAATGGCAGTGTGTACGCGGTGCTGGGGTGCCACGATTGGCTTGTGGGGCGGCTGGTTTGCAGTACAACACTGGCAACGTGGTGCACAGATGCCGCGCTGGTTCAACTGGCACTGGATAGTGCGCCTACTCACTGCAGCGTTGCCGTTCGGGTTATGGTGGCTTGAAATTGCGTTTTGGCCGCAGGCATCGTACGAGCTGTTGCTCGTCAATGGCACATTTGCAGGGGCAACTGCTGGGTTGTTCTTTTGTTCATTGTGGCCAGGCTTGATTCGTCACAATGCCTAACCTGGCTGTACATCACACCTCTATCAGCGCATCAACTCGGCGTGGTAGAGGTGTTTGTTTTTTATGACCACTCAACTGGAGTACCAACGCCATGACCAAACATATTGCAATTACCGGCGCAACCGGACTCATCGGCACCGCGCTCACCCATGCGCTCATCGCTCGTGGCGATAGCGTGGTGGCTTTTAGTCGCACCCCAGAGACGACCAATCTGGCTGGAGCCACCATCATCAAATGGAACCCGCGCGATCAACAACACACGATGAACGCACTCACTGGATGTGACACAGTGGTCAATTTGGTAGGAGCATCAATTGCCGGACGCCGTTGGACGACTGCCTACAAGCAGGTGTTAGAACAAAGCCGAATCGACACAACACAGCAGTTGCTAGCGGCGATTGCCCAGATGGCGAATCGCCCACAGACATTTGTGTCGTCGTCGGGTGCAGGGTACTACGGTATTGATCGTACGCTCAAGCACGAACACGATGCAGCTGGCTCTGACTATTTGGCCCAACTATGTGTTCGCTGGGAACAGGCAGCCCAACCAGCGACAACGCTCGGGATGCGCCTAGCAATTGTGCGGACCGGTGTCGTGCTATCGGCTGATGGTGGCGCATTGCCATTAATGGCGTTACCGTTCCACTTTTTTGTGGGTGGTCCCGTATTACCAGGCACTCAAGCCATCTCGTGGATCCATCTCGATGATATGGTGCAGCTGTTGCTGTGGATGATTGACACGCCACAGGCGCAGGGAGCATACAATGCCTGTGCGCCGCACGCTGTTGATAACACCACATTTGGCAAGACACTTGCGCAGACGCTCCGCGTACCAATGTGGTTGCCCGTACCACAATTCGCCTTGCGTCTTTTGTTTGGCGAGATGGCTGATGCGCTGCTGATTGGTGGGCAAGCCGTCGTCTCCGAACGTCTCGCCCCTGAAGGATTCACCTTCCGCTATCCCACACTTGACGGAGCACTCGCGGATATTTACGGGGGGTAACATGCGCAACGCATCTTGGGTTGTCTTGTTCGTGATACTTAGTGCGTGTCAAGTGTCGTTTCAGAGTGAATTCAATACCAGCGATCCTACCGCGTTCCGCCAACCCACTCACACACCAGAACCGTCGTTGGAACCTGAACGCCTGACACGTACACCATGGCCAACCCAGCCACCGAGGGAGACTGTTGCACTAGCGAACATTGATGCAATCACGGCCATCGAGAACCACACCATGCAGTTGTATGCGCAATATGCACCATCTGTGGTGGCAATCGAGGCGGCGTTTACTCATCCACCCATCGAGGGGGTTGATATTCCCGGCGAGATGTTTGTATCGCAAGGCAGTGGATTCGTCTACGACGACCAAGGGCATATTGTGACGAATGCCCATGTCGTCAGCGACGCCAACACGTACCGTATTCGTCTCGACGAACAACGCGTAGTCAGCGCGACCGTAATTGGCCGCGACAGCACATACGATATTGCGGTCCTACAACTCGACGAATACATCGACATAGCGCCTTTGACGCTCAGTCAACGTACCGCTCAACCTGGCATGTGGGTGATGGCTATTGGCAATCCGTTCGGGTTGCGCGACAGCGTCAGTGTGGGGATTGTGAGTGGGGTTGGGCGTGAACTCGCCGGGCAATACGGCAGCATGAATGACATCATTCAAGTCGATGCAGCAGTCAACCCAGGCAGCTCGGGGGGAGTCATTCTCGACAGGAACGGCGAGGTGCTCGGGATGGTCACGGCAATTCAAAGTGGCAACGGGAACTTTTCGGGGATTGGGTATGCCATTCCGGCACAGGTGCTGTCGACGGTTGTTGCACAGCTGATTCGTTAATTATCAGCAATCCAGGTGGTCGGTTGCATAATCGCATGGCGCATTTTTTGAAGATAGACGGATTGTGGCATCCAGTACGTGCCGAACTGCGCCAAGTGATCGGTCACCCACTGAGTATCGAGCAACACAAAGCCACCACGGCGTAGCCGTGATACTAGCTCAATCAGGGCCACCTTGCTGGCATCGCGGGCAAAACTAAACATACTTTCACCAGCAAATAATCCACCAATGGCCACACCATACAGCCCACCGACAAGCTGCCCATCCTGCCAGGCCTCAATGCTATGGGCGAAGCCACGCTGATGAAGTTCTGTATACACTGACACAAAATGATCATCAATCCACGTATCGGGTTGTTGGGGGCGTGGCAAGGAACAGGCACGCATCACCGCCACAAATGCGCGGTCGGACGTCAGCTGATACCGCCCCGAACGATAGGTGCGTCCCAACCGTGATGGCACATGAAAGCGTTCATCAAGCGGGATAATGCCGCGCGGATTAGGGTTATACCAACGAATAATGCCACGATCCGACATTGGAAAATGACCAGTGGTATAGGCATGTAACAAAAGCTCAGGCGTCAGTGTCGTCATATGGTGCACACATCACAGCGATACTGCATGTATTGTAATGGAATTTGCTGTACCAATGCACTCAGAGGCTCCATGGTATAATGCATGTGGTCGTGTTAATCTCTTGAAAACGGCAGTAATCGGCTCAGTCGAGGAATTCCTTCAGATTGCATCACACTGCCTATGCCTAAACAAAAAATCCCTCAATCACAATCGATTACGCCTGTGCCGTTCGTGCATCTACTCCGAAGATTCTGGGTAGTAGGGCTACTGATTGCCGTGCTCATTAACATGACGGCAATCGGGTATGTGGTATTGCGCGGCACTGACCAAATTGACAATGCCCAGATTCGTGCCGACACAAATCCACAAATTACCACACAAGACCCTATCGTTATCCGATTCAACACACCAATGTTGCAATCGACGGTGGTGAATGCACTCCAAATTATGCCACCGCACGCATATCAGCTTTTGTGGAGCGATGATAGTCAAGAATTGACGATTATGCCAGACTCGCCATGGCAAAACGCCGGCACATACACGGTACAGTTGAGCACAAGCGCACAAAGCAGAAGTGGCAGATATCTGCAACAAGGGTGGAGTGCCCAAGTCAGTGCCCAACGCGTAGTCCAGATTCGTCAGGTGTTACCAGCACCAAATCAAGTGGATGTTGCCCGGGATAGTATGATCGTAGTACGTTTTGGGCAACAGATGGTCACTCAAGCATTGGTTGGTACAGAATTAAATCAAGCGCCACTACAACTCTTTCCATTAATTGATGGCGCAAGCATATGGCTCGACTCGCGGACATTAGCGTTCCAACCACGCACATTAGCGCCAAACCAAGAATATAGTGTTACCGTACCTGCACAATTAACAGACGTCACAGGAACAGCCCTACAACGTAGTTTTACGTGGCGATTCCGGACAATGGCAACGCGCATCGAGCGCAGCTTTCCTGTATCTGATAGCCAAGATGTAGGACTGCAACAAAGTCTTGTTCTGACAATGACTGGGCAAGTCGACGAATCAGAGTTACAACAAAGCGTCCAAATCACTCCAACTGTTGAAACCCAATTAACAATCACACCGCTCGGGAGCAATCAAACCCGCGTCGACATTACTCCACAACGCGGATGGCAAAGTGGGACGCAATACGCGGTGACACTCGGTGGCGGTGACAGTGATCTCACGCCGTTTAGTACAACGTTCCGGACCGCGCCGACATTACAGCTCGTGGCACGCACGCCCGGAGATGGCGAGATTGTTGGGCGCGATCGTGAAGTACGTTTTATTTTTAATACGTTGCTTGATACGCGTACGATTACCGGTGCAATTACCATCACCCCGCCACCCATTCAGCCTGCCAAGATTAGTACGACTGGGCGCGATATTCGCATCACAGCCAATTGGGAGGTGCAGGTCAATCCGGTAATTGAGATTACCAGCGCCTTGCAGAGTACCGATGGTATCAGTCTAACAACACCAATCAGTAGCGAGCTCCGCATTGATCCGCGACAAGCGTTAGCGACATTACCTGGCGTACCAGGCGAGATTTATGATGCAAGTGTGACATCAACATTCCAACTACAAATCATCCCCAATCGCACTGCCATACTCCGCGTCTATGACGTACCATTAGCGACACTGGTACGCATGCTCGACATGGATGTACAGACGTTCCTAGCGCTTGACCCAGAGCGGTATAATCTGCCGATTCTAGCTGAGCGTGAACTACAAAATAACGATGCACAATCGCAAATTAGCCTTGACATCATGCAAAATATCACGGCCACGCCCATGAGTCGGATTTGGCTGGTCCAGCTTGTCTCGGCAAACGGGAGTCAGGATGTCCGACTAATTCGCACACAACCGGCAACTATTCATGCAGTGAGTTTGCCACAACAGATTGTCATTGGCCTTCAGTCACAACAAATACCACAACCAAATCGACCAGTCCTGGTCTTTCAGTCAGGCCAGTTGGTGTATCAAGGACAAACCAACGACCAGGGTATCTGGCAAATACCGACATACAACACCAACCAACATTTGGTCGTGATTGACCCTCAACAGCCGTTTGATGCGCATACGTTGCATACACTCCCGTTGGTCGAGAACAACGAACTCCAACTGTTGGTGGACCGGAATGCAGTTGCGAGTGGTGACCACCTGAGCGTCCTTGTATCACGCCAACAGCGCGATCAACCGCGCGAGGCAACTATTCGTATGCGCAACAGCACAGGCGAACTGGTACACCAACAATCGGTGATCTTTGATGAAGATATACACATGACCAGCGCGCGAATCCGCATACCAGACCAATTAACACCTGGCATATACCTCGTTGAATTCACCCTTGATGGACGCATGCGCCAACAGCACGTACTGATATACGGAGCGCGCACTCCATCAGCGACGATGACCCACGAACAGCGCGACGAGACCAATTATCTGACAATTCGCAATCAATATGGGCAACCGCTCGCCAATCAGTCCGTGTACTGGGTCAATGGCACACAGCATGGACAACTCCAAAGCTCATCACGTGGTGAGTTCACCATACCCACATCCCAGAACAGCACCAGTATCCTTGCAGAGACTGACAGTGGGAGCATCGTCTATCACATACTGCCGGATACTCAGTCCATGCAACTCACACTAGCGCATGCGAATTGGTTTGAGGTAAATCAAGCCGCCCTTGTGACGGTACAACTATTTGATACAATGCGCTCCACAGCTAATCGTATTGTCCAACTTGATGTACAAAACCAGGCACGGCAGGTCATTCAACGTCAACAAGTCATCACGGGCGCTGATGGCACTGCTCCTGCAACATTCACATTACCCAAAGGCCAATGGCAATTGATTGCCACCACTGACGACACCCAAACTTCAACCACGCTAAGGGTGGGCATGAATCGCATAGATACTGCATTTGAGCCTGAGACAACCAGCCTGGTGCTTGGTCAAATACCACGTTGGTACAGCAATCAACCAGCCCAAACGCCGCTCTTGCTCGCCCAATCACTCGATCAGCAAGTCCAATTCTCGTGGATCCAAAACAGTGATACCGGCATTGTAGCTAGCGATGCAATCAGTCAGACTGGAACGCTCCATACCAGCATCAGTGCGGCGGGTCTCCCCTTTCATCATAGTGGACAGCCCGTCAACAATTCAGCCTGTCCGACCACCGTGCCAATTGAGGCTTCAACACGCAATCAACTGCTCACCATACAAATGGGATATGTACCGAATAGTAGATTTTTGTTTAATGTCTATGATGTCACACAGCAACAGCCATTGGCCGAGAGCATGAACATGACAAGCGACGAGCGTGGCTCGATTGTATTCCAACGTCCGAATAATGCGTCACACGTTGTGCGTATATCGTTAATGGTGATGAGTGACGAATGTCAGATTGCAGTCACACGGACAGTACCTGTGGCACGCGCTCAATCACTCACACTTGATGCGCCAGATGTCGTACGCATCGGCGACATTATCGGTGTCACACTGACCATTCAAGATGACCAACCAGGTCAATACTCGCGATTTGTGGTCTCGCCAGAGGGATTACAAATCGTCGACACCTTGCCACAATTTGATGTGATGAGTAATCAACAGGGCTATGCAACACGCACATGGCACTACCGCGTACAAGATGCGAACGCCCAACTCACCATTGAAAGCAGTCAATCACCAACGCTCCGCTGGCAACCCACAGTAGTCGTGCCCCCCATCACCTATGCAAACGATGGATTTGTGTTACAAGGAACGACCTCGCTCCAGAAAGGTACCAATCCAGCTACACTGCTCGACATCATCATGACTCGGCAACAGTTGCAACAGGCGCTCACCAGAACACCGTATGATGCAAGCAATCCGAGCCACATCGCACATCGTATCTGGCACACCGCATCGTCAACCGATCAATTCATCCTACTCCAACAGCTGACGCAACTCACATTAGCCAATGGTGCCTGGGGCTGGGTTGGGAGTCAGATTGCTGATCCTCTCATTACAGCAGATGTTGTCATTGCACTCGCCCACGCTGGACAACCCATGCAAACACATCAAGGTGCATTGCGCTATCTACAACAACAAGTACAAAACCCGCAGTTAAGCCCGAGTATTCGGGCCATGGTGGCATACGCCCTAGCACTCAATCAGCAACCGCCGACCACAGCGATGGTGACACTTAGTCAATCGCCGCATTTACTCGGCAACGAAGGACTTGCCGCGTTACTTTTGGGTATGCCAGCCGAGTACACCTATACCATTCCCCCCATCGTGGCAGAATTGGTGCAACGGGCGCGTAGTGCACCACGAGGGCTGTGGTGGGCAGCCGATCCAGCCACGGCGTCGTTGCATAGCCAAGAAAACGTCAATGCACTGATTTATCAAGCGTTATCGTCGCTAAATGTGGCAACCGCCGAGCGCATCCAACTAGGCACGCAACTATTAAGTGCCCGTGGTGTCAATGGATGGTCTGATAGCATCTCAAATGGCAGAATTTGGTCGCAACATCGTGCGTTACTTACTACCATCACCGCCAATACGTCCATCTCGATTGTCAGCGATACGGGCCAGATTGTGCATATGGGGATGATGTCTCCAGCACAACCGATTACATTCAATGGATTACTACAAAGCGAAGAAGACGTTCTTATTGGGATTGCCCGACCACGCAACGCGCCGACACCTACAGGTGATGCAGTAATTTGGCTCCAAATGTACCGCGACGACGGAACGCTCCTCCCCAACGATGTAACACTAACACGTGGTGAAGAGGTCACGGTGCGCGTCAGCATGGCGTTCTTTTCATCGATTCCGCACGTAAGCATCAGTGACCCACAAAGCACTCTGAGCACGCTTATGACACCTCCTGTCAATGCTGCCAACATCAATTCGCACAGTGATCACCAAGCCATCACAATACATGCGAGCGTCGACACTGCCCAGATCTACCAATACCACTACCGCATCCGTTTCGACCACGTAGGGCAGAGTCTCCTCAAACCAATCGAGATTTATGATGGTAGTGGCACGCTCCACGCCCAAAGTCAAGCAGTGATGGTGTCCGTTGTTGCGCCATAATCACATCATACGCTTCTGGCTATGTGTCGCTCTTTGTGGCAGTGTGTGGTATGCAGTCGCACCGATGCCTGACACCAGCGCATTCCATTTTGCATCAGCCAAAAAACCGCAACTCGGACTCAACACGCACCTCGCCACACGCCTTCATTACCGCAGTACCATTCCTGTAGCAGCCGAGATTGTGGCACACACCAATACCGCATGGGTGCGCGAGGATATCCACTGGTTCCGCGTTCAACGGACACCAACTGCATACGACTGGCAGTTTTATGATGATGCCTTTGATGCACTCACGCAACGTCAGATGCACATTCTGGGGGTGCTTGGGCATCCACCAGGTTGGGCCACAACTAATCCGCACGATGACCCGTACAACAATTCGTTCTTTGCGCCCGATGCGACGCGCTTTGCGGCCTGGGCCGCACAGACTGTGGCGCGCTATCGCCATCAAATTCGCTATTGGCAAATCTGGAACGAGCCGGACAATGCGCTTTTTTGGCGACCAAGCCCTGACCCTATTGCATATGCACGCCTGGTGATTCTGACGAGTCGCGCCATCAAACAAGTCGATCCCGATGCGGTGATTGTCTCGGCTGGTGTCAACCCATTTAACATGGCGTTCTTGTATCGTGCAACCCAGGCCGGCCTGTGGTCGGCTATTGACATTGTCGCCATTCATCCATATGTGAATCCGAGTGCGCCAGCCTATTCGGGGTTGATACAGTCTGTGCGTTACCTTGACGGCGTACAAGCCCGCTACGGCCGCAGGCCTATCTGGGTTACCGAGTTAGGCTGGGCAAGCGGGCAAGGGGATCGCGATCCGGCCAGCGCCACTCCAGCACAACAAGCACGTTACCTCACACAAAGTATTCCGATGCTCTGGCAAATAGGCATTGATGTTGTCTTTTGGTACACCTTCAAAGACGAGGCACACAATCCTTATGGATTAATTGCCTGGGGACAAGGGAGTGACGACATGCAACCACACAAACCAGCATTCATCGCCTTTGCGCAGCTACAATCACAACGCGTCAGTCAACCGCAATTGACATCAATCCCAGTCATCTCGTTCGAAGGGCGCAAACGCACATGGGTCCGTGGTGATGAGCCCTACGGCACCGTGCGCCCACAGCGGCAGATCGTGCATGAAGGGCAGTATGCATTACGCATGGATTATGCGTTCCCGCAGGGAGGCAATCGCTATGTGGTGTTCCGCCATCGCCGCCCGTTACTTATCCCTGCGCATACCTACGCCCTCAGCCTGATGGTATACGGCAATAACCAAAGTCATGAACTCAAGCTCTGGCTCAAAGGCGGCGATGGCGCCGTGGTACAACTGCAAATTGCGCCATTGGGGGGCGGCGGCTGGCGCCGCATCGTGGTGCCGATTCCGGCGCAATTTGCCCCATGGGATTTGATTACGCCGGGTGATGGCCAGCTCCGAGCACCTATTCAGATTGAGGCCATCGTACTTGATGACAATCCAGACGGCAGTGGCCAAGACGGAACGTTCTTCATTGATAGCATCGAAGCGCTCGTACTCCCCCGCTAATACACAGTTTGAAACGAGTATGGCGGTTTATCATTAAAAAACATACATATACCGTATCAAAACGCCATATATCGCCCATACTATCCTTCACGATTTTGATGCACATATCCTTAGCGAGCCATTTTTTGCGTGAATAGTGCGACCAATATCCATCAAAAACATTATTATAATGACAAAAATTCCGTTGTTTGTACATTTTATACAAATACCATTTGTAAGAAACATCCAAAAACAGTGGAAATAATTCGTGTGAAATACACCTTTCGCAATTTATTCGTGCAAATTATACTACTTTCAATCCACAGAGCAACTCAAAGAACGAGCGGCGAAGCAATGAAGCGAGTGGCGTCGTGAGTGACACGACGGGTAAAACAAACGCAGAGGAACACAAGAGGAGAGAGATCATGGCACTCGATGCAAAAGGCGTTCTCCAGCTTATCAAGGAGAAGAACATTCAAATCGTTGATACTCGCTTCACCGATTTGTTTGGTGGATGGCAGCACTATTCATTGCCAGCCTCACGTTTGACCGAAGACATGATGGTCGAGGGGTTGGGGTTTGACGGTTCATCAATCAAGGGCTTCCAGGCCATTCACGAGAGTGACATGTTGATGATTCCCGACCCAAGCAGCGCCTTCATTGATCCATACTGCAAGATCCCCACCTTGGTCATGATTTGTGACGTGATTGATCCGTTGCAGCGCCAGCCATATTCACGCGACCCACGTTTTGTAGCACGCAAGGCTCAGGAGTACCTCAAGAGCACGGGCATTGCCGACACGGCATACTTCGGTCCAGAGGCTGAGTTCTTCATGTTCAGCGATGTGCGCTTCAACCAGACGTCAAACTCGGGCTACTACTTCTTGGATAGCCCAGAGGGTATCTGGAACAGCGGTGCTGAGGTCCCAGGTGGCAACAAGGGTTACCGCGTGCGCTACAAAGAGGGCTACTTCCCAGTACCACCAACCGACACCTTGCAGGACATTCGTTCAGAGATGATCCTCAAGATGGCCGACATTGGTATTGACATCGAATTGCACCACCACGAGGTTGCCACGGCTGGTCAATGTGAAATCGACATGCGCTTCGACACCTTGTTGACAATGGCTGACAAGTTGCAGAAGTACAAGTATGTGGTACGCAACACGGCCAAGGAACACGGCTACTCAGCGACCTTCATGCCAAAGCCAATCTTTGGTGACAACGGTAGCGGTATGCACGTCCACCAGAGCTTGTGGAAGGACGGCCAGCCGTTGTTCTTCGACAAGAACGGCTACGCGTTGTTGTCAGACACGGCTCGCTGGTACATCGGTGGTGTTCTCAAGCATGCGCCAGCTTTGTTGGCCATTTGTGCACCAACCACTAACAGTTACCGCCGCTTGGTACCGGGCTTTGAGGCACCAATCAACTTGGTCTACTCAGTGCGCAATCGCTCGGCTGCCATTCGTATTCCGACCTACTCAGATTCACCAAAGGCGCGCCGCGTTGAAGTCCGGTTCCCGGATCCAACCACCAACCCATACTTGGCCTTTGCAGCCATGATGATGGCCGGTTTGGACGGTATCCAGAACAAGATCGAGCCACCTGCGCCGCTCAACGTCGACATCTACGAGTTGTCAGCCGAAGAGAAGGCCCACATCCGCAGCACCCCAGGCAGCTTGGCCGAGGCCTTGAATGCACTCGAGGCGGATCACGAGTTCTTGCTCAAGGGTGGCGTGTTCAGTAAGGATTTGATCGAGTCGTTCATCGACATCAAGCGCTCAAAGGATGTGGTATCGGTTGCCTTGCGGCCACACCCATACGAGTTCTTCATGTACTACGACGCCTAAGTTTTTTACACCGGTGTGAGGGGCAATCGCTCCTCACACCACCCACACCACACCTAACCCCTTTGATCCGAAAAATTCATTTTGGGACCCCCGATCAGGTAGGTAAGTAACGCATTGCGACGCTGCAAACGTTCCCTCGATCGCATCCATATTGGTAGGTACTCCGCGGCAGCGATGATGCCATGACGCAGGGTACTGAGCGCGAGCATACGCAAATTTTGCTTACAGTGGAGGTTTCACATGGACGCAATCAATGGTGCAGATACCGCATGGGTCTTGATTTCGACCGCACTTGTCATGTTAATGACCCCGGGCTTAGCGTTCTTCTATGGCGGTATGGTACGCCAAAAGAACGTCCTCTCGACCTTGATGCACAGCTTCTTCATTCTCGCTTTGATTAGTGTGCAATGGGTATTGTGGGGCTACTCACTTTCGTTCTCACCGAGCGTTGGTGGGTTCATCGGTGGACTTGACTGGATTGGGCTCAATGGTGTGGGCATGGAGCCTAACGCCGATTATGCAGCCACTATCCCGCACTTCAGCTTCATGGCATTCCAGATGATGTTCGCCATCATCACGCCCGCCTTGATCTCGGGCGCATTTGCTGAGCGCAAGCGCTTTGCTGCATTTGCAGTGTTCGCAATTGTATGGGCCACCGTTGTATATGCGCCAGTCGCCCACTGGGTCTGGGGTGTCGGTGGTTGGATCCGCGAAATGGGGGCACTCGACTTTGCTGGTGGTACGGTCGTCCACATTACCTCGGGGGTATCAGCGCTCGTATGTGCCTTGGTTCTCGGCAAGCGCCTCGGCTACGGCAACGAGTCAATGCAGCCACACAACGCCACCTACACGTTGTTGGGTACCGGGCTGTTGTGGTTCGGCTGGTTCGGCTTCAATGCCGGTAGCTCACTCGGCGCCAATGGGTTGGCCGCTAGTGCCTTTGTGACAACCAACACGGCTGCTGCCGCTGGTATGTTGGCCTGGTTGGGCGCAAGCTGGTTGCGCCACCGCCGTCCGAGCGTCTTGGCTGCCTCAGCTGGTGCTATCGCCGGATTGGTTGGTATCACGCCTGCTGCCGGGTTTGTCACCCCAATGGCCGCCTTGATTATCGGTTTAATCACCGGATTAATCTGCTTCTTTGCAACTGAGTATGTGGTACGCGGTCGCGTTGACGATTCACTCGACGTCTTCGGTGTGCACGGTGTCGGTGGTATCGTCGGAGCCATCTTGACCGGCGTCTTTGCCACTACCACCGTCAACAGTGCTGGATTCGATGGGTTGTTGTACGGCAATCCTGGCCAGTTAGTGACGCAAATTGTTGCTGTAGCGGTTGTCGCCGCCTATGCAGCAGTTGTGACCTTTGTGCTCCTCAAAGTGATTGACGCCACGATGAAAATCCGCGTCACGGAAGAAGAAGAGCAGGCTGGTCTCGATAGCTCACAACATGGTGAAGCTGCCTACGGCGACGTTAAGTAGAAAATATCTCCTCTGCTACTCACCCCTTTGTTACCAGTTATTTGGTAACAAAGGGGTGAGTTTGTTATCGTATAGTTATAAATTCTCACTTGACATTTTTATCACAAGTTAATATAGTTATCACTACCTAATTATTACTTTGCAATGAAGCACCAGCAGCACACCAAAGACGGCGTGCACGCTGGTTTTTTGTACATTTACCCCGACCACTTTCACCACAATTCGGTTAGCGGTATAAAAAGGCCGTATCCACCTGAGAGGATTCAGCATGAGCGTACCACACCTTCCTAAAGCCCAAGGCTTGTACGATCCACGCTTTGAACACGACGCCTGTGGCATCGGTTTCGTTGCGCGCCTCAATGGCCAAGCCCAGCACGATGTCGTCTCAATGGCACTTACTGCGTTGGCACGTATGCAACATCGTGGCGCAGTCGCAGCAGACGGCAAAAGCGGCGACGGCGCAGGTGTGTTGACGCAATTACCACTACCATTGATTACCCGCGAGTTGGCAGCCCACAACGTCATTGCTGACACGCGTCATATCGCAGTTGGTATGATATTTATGCCCCAAGATGTAACGGTACGCGACCAGTTGCATCAGTTATTTGTGCACCATGCACGGAACCACAACGTCACAATCGTACATTGGCGCACGGTACCAATCAATACTGCCTATCTTGGAGACCGCGCTGCAGCGTCGTGTCCAGTGATTGAGCAGTGTTTCATCGTGCCACAGTTCCCCGTAGTTGACGCCCAGCGGTACGAGCGCACGCTCTACTTGTTGCGCCGCGACATGGAGGCAGCTGCTGAGAGTATGGGATTGGCAGGATTTGCGATTCCATCACTCTCACACCGCACTATCATCTACAAGGGGCTTGTCACCGCCCAGCACATGGCAGATTTTTATGTCGATTTGCGCGACTCCGACTACACTACCGCAGTCGCTGTCTATCATCAGCGCTACTCGACCAATACATTCCCCACCTGGGAGCGCGCCCAACCGTTCCGCATGTTATCGCATAACGGCGAGATCAACACGCTCAACGGCAACGTGATGTGGATGCAAGCGCGTGAGGCGGCCTGGCGGGCTGCCGGTTGGAACGGTGCCGAGCCAGTGCCAGTCAAATCAGATCTGGGCGCCCGCGTCGCCACCACAGGGCCAATTATCAACTTGAGCGGCAGTGACTCATCGATGCTCGACAACGTGCTCGAGTTAGTTGTGATGGGTGGGCGCGACATTCGCCATGCATTGGCCATGTTAGTGCCCGAGGCCTGGGAGCGCATCAAGGACATGGATCCAAGCTGGCGCGCCTTCTACCAATACCACTCAACGATTGTCGAGCCTTGGGACGGCCCTGCGGCCTTGGCGTTTTGTGACGGCAACGTGGTCGGGTTGTCGCTCGACCGCAACGGTCTGCGCCCAGCCCGCTTCTTCCAAACCGAAGACGGCTTAATTGTGTGTGGCTCCGAGGTCGGCACAGTCGATATCCCCGAGGCCAAAATTATCCGTAAGGGCAAGGTTGGCCCTGGCCAGATGATTGCCGTCGACTTGCGCCGCGGCGTCTTTGAGGAGAATCAGGCCATCAAGAGTCATCTCGCAGCCCGGCGCCCATACGCCGAGTGGCTGACGCAGGAGATGCAGGTCTTGGCGCCTGCCTCATCGGCGCGCTACGGTGGCGGCATGAACGCCGTTGACGGCGACAAAGAGGCCCAGGCTGCGCAACTCGGTGAGTTCCAACAGGCCTTCGGGTATACCGCCGAGGAGCTCTCGGTCGTCTTGCGACCCATGGCCCGCGACGGCCAAGAGCCGGTCGGCTCGATGGGCGACGATACGCCGTTGACCATCTTTGCGGAGCGCAGTCGCCCCGTCTACAGCTACCTCAAGCAACGCTTTGCTGAGGTGACGAATCCGCCGATTGACCCACTGCGTGAGGAGTTGGTCATGTCGCTGGCCACCATGCTCGGCGCACGTGGACACCTGCTTGAGGAGACTCCACAACACGCCCATTTGTTGCGTCTCTCTGGCCCAGTTTTGAGCGACGCCTATCTCGAGACCATTCGTACGCACAGCGATCCAGCCTTTGCTAGTGCCACCATTGATACGACATTCAAGGCATCGGTCGGCCCTGACGAATTGCAGAATGCCTTGATGGCGCTGGGCACCAAGGCCTGCCAAGCAGCCCGATCAGGTGCCCGAATTTTGATTTTGAGCGACCGTACCGTCAGCGAGCGCAAGGCTCCTATCCCGTCGCTGCTCGCCGTTGGCGTGGTCCATCGCGCCTTGGTTGACGCCGGCTTACGCCGAAGCATCAGCGTGGTGGTCGAAAGTGGCGACATGCGCGAGGTACACCACCTAGCCTGTTTGATTGGTATGGGCGCCGAGGCTGTCAACCCGTGGTTGGCCATCGCCTCAGTCCGTTCTATCGCTGTTGAGCGCCAAGAGGTCAAGGGCAGCAAAGCAGCTGACAGCGAAGAGAGCGACAAGCTCAATGCGCTCTCACCAGCTGAGCTCGCTGACGAAGCCGAGCACAACTATGTACACGCGCTCGAGAAGGGCCTGCTCAAGGTTATGTCCAAGATGGGTATTGCCACCGTGGATAGTTACTGTGGCGCCCAAACCTTTGAGGTGATTGGGCTCAGCACTGACGTGACTGATCTCTGCTTTAGCGGTGTGCCAACCCGGCTCGGCGGTCATAGCATTCGCCAACTCGCCAGCATGGTGCTCGAGCATCATGATGCGGCATTCGCCAGTCGCTTGCCATTAGTAGCGTCACGCACCAGCTTGGCCAATCCTGGCTTCTACAAGTTCAAGAAAGACGGCGAGTACCATGCTTTCTCACCGGCCGTCGTCCATGCATTACAAAAAGCCGCCAACGGTGGTGACTACAACGTCTACAAGGACTACAGCAATTTGGTGCAACAACGCCGCACCGAGATCCGTGATTGGTTGACGATTGAACCACTCGGTGCACCAGTCGCGCTCGAGACGGTCGAGCCCATCGAGGAGATCGTCAAGCGCTTCTCGACGGCTGCCATGTCGCTCGGCTCAACCAGCCCGGAGGCCCACGAGACGCTGGCCATTGCCATGAATCGCCTTGGTGGACTCAGTAACAGCGGTGAGGGTGGCGAGGGCGAAGAGCGCTATAACAATGAGCGCAACAGTACTATCAAGCAGGTGGCCTCGGGCCGATTCGGCGTCACGCCGGGCTATCTGACCTCGGCCAAAGAGCTCCAAATCAAGATGGCCCAAGGTGCCAAGCCAGGTGAGGGCGGCCAAATCCCAGCTGCCAAGGTCACCGAGGAGATTGCCCGTACGCGTCATACGATGCCCGGCATCTCGCTCATCTCCCCACCACCACATCACGATATCTACAGCATCGAGGACTTATCGCAGTTGATTTATGACCTCAAGCAGGTCAACCCGGCCGCCGACGTATCAGTCAAGCTGGTCGCGGAGGCAGGCGTTGGTACCATCGCTGCCGGCGTGGCCAAGGGCGGCGCCGAGGTGGTACATGTCAGCGGTCACTCGGGTGGCACCGGCGCTGCGCCGTTGTCGTCCATCAAGCACGCCGGCGTCAACTGGGAGCTCGGTTTGGCCGAATCACAACAGACGCTGGTGCTCAACGGTTTACGTAGTCGCGTGCGCGTGCGCATTGACGGCGGCATCAAAAACGGCCGTGACGTGGTCCTTGCCGCCTTGATGGGCGCCGACGAGGTATCATTTGGGACGGCTGCCTTGGTCGCCGAGGGGTGCGTCATGGCGCGTACCTGCCACAACAACAACTGCCCGGTCGGCGTGGCCACCCAGCGCCCTGAGTTACGGGCGAAGTTTACCGGCACACCTGAGAGCGTCATCCACTTCTTGTTGCATGTTGCCCACGAAGTGCGCGAAATCCTGGCTGAGCTCGGTGCCACATCGCTCAACGAGATCATCGGCCGCACCGATTTGCTACGACAGATCCCACGCACGCACGACGATGTCTCACTCGAGCGCTTGATTCAATACGTGGCTGGCCCCAACGATGCCATTCGCTATATGGGTGAGCCCAACACGATTGTCCAGACCAGCGACCTAAACACGGCAATTCTCGCCGATGCGCAGGCAGCCATTGATGGTGGTGCAGTCACGTTGTCATACCACGTCCGCAACACCGACCGCACGGTGGGTGCCACCTTATCGGGTGCCATCGCCAAGCGCCACGGCGGCAAGGGATTGCCCGCCAAGCACATCACAATTAACCTGCGCGGTAGCGCTGGACAGAGTTTAGGGGCATTTTTGGCTGCAGGTGTGGCAATTCAGCTCGACGGTGAGTCCAATGACTACGTGGGCAAGGGTATGTCGGGCGGCATGATTCGCGTCAAGCCGAGCAAGGATGCCCGCTTTGTCTGGAGCGACAGCGCCATCATCGGCAACACCTGTCTGTATGGTGCGACCGCAGGTGAGTTGTACGCCGCTGGACGCGCCGGTGAGCGCTTTGCAGTGCGCAATAGCGGCGCAGTTGCAGTAGTTGAGGGCACCGGCGATCACGCCTGTGAGTACATGACAGGCGGCGTCGTGATGATTCTGGGTGAGACAGGGCGCAACGTCGGCGCTGGCATGACCGGTGGCGTGGCCTACATCTACGACACCAACGGCAACTTCCCCATGCGCTTTAATGGCGACATGGCCGAGGCTAGCCGCTTGCGCGACATCGACGACGGCATCGTCTTGGCGTTACTCAAGCGCCACGTCAAAGAGACCGGCAGCCCGCGTGCCACCGAGATTCTCAACAACTGGCCAGCCACCCGCGCCTCATTCTGGTGCGTGCGCCCCAAGGGGCTTGAGGAGCTGGTCATGCCGCGCGTTATCGCCTTGGTCGACAACAACGTCAAGGCCGGCATGTAATCGAGCCACTCATACAACCAACAGCCCCTGCGGTGATGTACCGCAGGGGCTGTATTTATTGAGATTCGTGCCAGGTTTTATCGAGATCAATCGTCTGCCACTGGCCAAAGCGCCACAACGAAATCTGATTGTCGAGGCGTTCGCCCACATCAAACGAGATTAAGGGTACCGCCGGATGGAGGGCCTGTGTCGGTCGCTGGTCATACGTGCCGATTCGTGGTTGAATCACCACATAACGCAACCGCTCATCGTTCTCGACTACCGCCCGCTGGCGCAACCGCCAGCGCAACTCCGGCACCTGTTGCGCATCGAGCTGCCAGATGGCCATCAGCTCACCGTTGCGCGGCGCCACATCAAACCATAATACCTCGCCTGCTACAGTCTGACACGCCAGCCGCAACAAGGGCTCGCCGTATACTCCAATTGACACGCCGATCACTGTTATCTGATCGCGGACAAGTGCATCATGGAGCCCCTGCGCGGCCATGCCCCAAGCACCTTGGCGCATGCGCCACTGCCAGACACTCGCCACGGGATCGTTATTGGGCATCAGGACTGTTGCTGGTGTGCCATCGCTCAACAGGCGGTGTGGCGCATACAAATCAGTGACGTGGTAGAGCCGCTGGTAGGGCGTCACAATATCGAGCTCGTACGGATTACCCCCCGACGCATGCACCAGTTGCGTGCGATATTGGTTGGGTGCCAACTGATACCAGGCCTCGGCATTCAGCCACGTGACGCTTTGATTGGCAAAGCGCCAGAACATCTCGACCTGCCAGTATTGTGATTGATCGGTCGTCAGCGGTTTGGGTTGAAAGAGCGTTCGCTCCGCCATCTGCAACAACGCCCGCGCTTCCTGTGGCACAAGCACATGCGGTTGTACCTGTTGACTCACAACCACCGGTGCGACCCACAACGCTCCCACTGCCACCAACCAGGTCGCTTGTCGCAATAATACGTGGCGGCGCGATACAGGTTGCGGGATATCGGGGTATTCAACACTCGCTACCGCAACAAGCAACGCTTGTCGGACGCGTTGTAAGGCCATATCGGCTCGACGGCACGCATCACATTGACGCAGGTGTGCACGTGCCGACTGGCGGTCACCATGGGTCAGCTGAATGCGCACATGCAAACACGCAAACGCACCAACGTGCGGTTGAATGATATGCGTAGGGATGGCAGGATCGAGCAACGGCGCGCACTGCACAAACGCATAAAAAAGCGCTCGCGGATTGGTCACCGGTCCCAACGTACGGCCAAACACCAACTGGGCCACCGCAACCCGCTGATCCCATGACATCCGCATGACACGGGCAACCAATGGCTGTGTTCGGGCCCAACGCGGCGCCAACCAACGACGCACCTGCGCATCACTCCACCAGCGCGCCGCATCGCCAAGCCAACCACGGTCAAGGAGGGCGATGGGTGTATCAGTGGCGACGGCACGCGCATACGGTCGACTCGCGTGTGTTGGCGTGCGCCATACAAGCAGCGCAATTGATTTCCATTCGTGCGGGATTGGTGTGGTCATGATGTGTCGTGTATCTCAGCCATAATTGATGTGGCTTTATTGTAGCAGTCGAATTCAAGATATAAAGTCAAGACACAGTATAATGGTAAGGAGCGTTTTTAATACGAAGCTGAAAGATTGTGCCATGATGCAACCACCACGTGCCCACATACAACCACATGCAACCCAGGTACATGGCCACACACTCAACGACGACTACTTCTGGTTGCGCGAGCGTGACAACTCGGCAGTCAAAGCCTATCTCAATGCCGAAAACGCCTACCTACATGCGTCCATGCCACAGCCACTTGTCAAACAACTCCTCAGCGATTTGCAGAGTCGAATAGTGGCCGATGATGATAGCGCAACCATGCGCGTCGGCGAGTATCTCTACTTCATGCGCTATTGCGACGAATACGACTACCCGCAGTTAATGCGCGCCCCAGCGAACACTCCGACCGATGCACAGATTGTCTGTGATTTGCAGATCGAGGCCACAGGCAAGAACTTTCTCAAACTCGGCGGCTGGAAGGTCAGCCCAGACGGCCAGTACATCGCCCTCTTGTTCGATGACAGCGGCAACGAGCACTTTCGTTTGCATATCCGCCGTATCAGCGACGGCGTCGAACAAATTGCACCCATCGCCAATCTCTACTACGGCCTCGCCTGGTCACCCAACGGCGACTGGCTCTACCTCGTGCGTCCCGATGCGGCCTGGCGCCCAAGTAGCGTCTGGGCCTGGCAGTGGCGGCAGCCGTTCGAACAGGCCATCTGCCTCTTTGAGGAGCCGAACCCACTCTGCAACGTCGATCTCGACCAGAGTGGCGATGGCCGACACCTCATTGTTGGTAGCCACAGTAGCTCGTCATCCGAGGTATGGTTGTACGACACCGAGTCCAGCCATGCGGCCACCTGTGTTGCTTCGCGCCAACAAGGAGTCGAATATAGCGTGGTCATGTATGGTGAGCAGTTGTTCCTGCATACCAATGCGCAGGCAGTTAATTTCATGATTCAGACCAAAACGCTTCGCGAAGCGGGCTGGCGCACCATGGTGCCACATCGTAACGACACAACCATTGAGCAGATTGATGCCTTCGCCAATCACCTCGTGGCCTGGGTGCGGCGCGGTGGATTACAACAGGTCGAGATTTACACAGTCGCCGACGGGAGCATGCACACCGTGCAGTTCAACGATGCCGCCTACGCCATCACCCGCGGCAGTATCCAACAATTCAAAACCAATCTGCTCCGCTTGAGTTATGCTACGCCGGTCATACCAGCCACAGCGTTCGATTATGACATGCAGACGCGAACGTTCGGGACTATTAAGCAGGATCGCGTCGGTGGCAAGCCTCATAACCCTAGCGACTACATCCTTGAGCGTGTCTGGGCAACAGGCCATGACGGCACGGCAATTCCGTTGACCATCGTACGCCATCACTCAGTCGTATGCGATGGCACCGCCCCAACGCTCCTCATCGGGTATGGCTCATACGGTGCCAATCTGAATATCGGCTTTGTGCCAGACCGATTAGTACTGCTCGAGCGTGGATTTGTGCTGGCCTATGCACACATCCGTGGTGGTGGTGAGATGGGGCGCGAGTGGTATCTCAACGGCAAGCTCCTCCACAAGCAAAACACGTTTAGTGACTTCATTAGTTGTGCCGAGCACCTCATCGCACAGCGCTATACCTCGCCCGCCAAACTGAGC
>JBKCLM010000149.1:0-3429 GCA_046300655.1 Chloroflexota bacterium
CATGAGTTCCATTTAGATCTCACCGGCATGCAGTCCCCAACCACCGTCACTGCATGCCGGCCATGGCGCCTGGGTGCCGTTTAGATTCCACCGGTGTGCAGTCGCCGTGTAATCCTTATCTTTAACTCATATCGCACGCAATTGAGGGCCATGCAATGATGGTTTGGCAGATGCTCTCGGGCTACGCGCCGAACAAGCCAGACCACACATAAGGGCGTCCGACAGGGCACCCGAATTCATACCACACCGGCGTGCAGCATTCTTCCACATTATGGTGCCGTTTTAAAAACCCACCCCCCACCAGTTGATAGCGTGACACTGCCTCTGGCGTTTTTGGCGCGCACGTTCCAGTAATAGCTCGTGTTTTTTGTGAGCCCAGAGATCGCCACAAATTGCTGGGTTCCAGCACTCTTCCACACAGTACAAGAGAGTTTTGTAAGGGATATGCAGTATTCGTAACTTGTAGCCTGCAGACTCTTGCCCCATGTGAGCCGTACACTCGTCGGTTGATTTGTACTCAAATTAGCCGGTGCGAGCTTCGCAAAAGCACCTGGCACAACAGTTTGTGTAGCAGTGTGTGTAGCAGTACGTCTTGCAGTACGAGTGACGGTGGCAGTTGCAGTTGGCAGCACCGTACTCCCGTCAATAACCCGGCGAATCACAGTAGTACATGCAGTATTTTGACAAATTGCTATCTTGAGATCTTGCGCATTGAAGTCGTAATAACTCATTACCGGCATAAAACTTGATGTCAAGGCAAGTGAAGGTCGTGTATACACTCCATCGAGATATCCTGTTGTATCAATTTTTTGATGGACCGCTGATGCACAAGACGCAGTATCACAAAGCGCCATTTTCAAATCAGCGTTTGTAGGAGTAATACCCTGATAGTACGCTGTCACAATGCGATTATCGGTACGCAATGCCGTATCATAAAATAATGACAAGTTTGCGATACTTCGACTTTCGCGGGTTGCACAGGTTGCAACTGTACAACGCACAATCTTCAACCCAGCTGATGCATCAATATAGCTCAGTACTGGCAAGTTTGTACTCGTCAACTCGACCGTGCCATACGCATATGATGGCACACTTTGCGTTACATTTTCAAGAGCCACAACATTTGGTGCGGTACATTGCGCATTATTGCAGATTGCAACGGTTAACGTATACCGACTATTCTCAGCCTTTAAAAACATGGTCACTGGCCTGTTATCACTTGTTATGGCAAGTGATGGTGTACTCCACCGTTGATCTACTACGGCAAGAGATTTTTTGGTGGGGGATTGACAAGCGACTGTATCACACACAAGGAGTTTTAATTGTTTGCCGGTATAGTCGAAGTAGACAATCGTTGGAATTCCCGTTGTTGATAACGCTATGCGTGGCTCTCCACCCACGTTGTTTTGTGCATCGAGCACCACATAGGATCGATTGTTACATGCCATGGTCCGACACCACAGGTACTTTAGATTCCCTTGAGTGGTATCATAATACGCCACAACTATGTCACCTGTTGAGGTAACTGCAAGTGCGGAGTAGCGCCCCACATCACCACTCTCATCCAACACCGACAACCTCACACTCGCGCATGTTACATCCTGACACACTGCAAGCATCAAATTACCAGTGTCCGACGCGTAATAACTCATGATGGGCATTCCCATTTTAGTCAGTACAAGCGAACTATGCATGCCAACTTGTGCATTTGACTGCACATATGTTGCCGTAGGAGACAGTGTTGGTGTGTGCGTCGCCGTAACCGAAGCACTGATTGTGTTCGTCGCCGTGGCTGGTTCTGGAGTCGCCGTAGATTGCACGCCAATCGGCACAATCGATCGCACCCAGTCTGCGTATGAAGCGACTTTGGTATAAACCGCTGATGAACTTGCTAAACATGTGGCGCCATCGGTGTAACTTGCAATACCAGCCAGCACCGTCGTGCCACTGGATTGACCAGTCAGTGGTCCACCACTATCACCATTACACGGTGACTTACTGAGCGTTGCCGTACAGAGCTGACTAGCGTGTTGACCACACGCGGCCAATGAGAATGTCACTCGTTGCAAAAATTGCGATTCGACCCCTGCATTAGTGATCCCCCACCCGCTCATAACTACCACACTGCCAATTTGATATGCCGTGGCATGGCTTGTGTCAGCAATAGGGATTTCTTGCACACCTGCAGTCAGAGCGGCAGCACTCGAGAGTCTAATTAATGCGATATCTTGCAGTTGTGTCGTCGGATTGTACGACGGGTGCATAATGATGGTGGCAGCTGATATGGTTTGCAAATACTGATTTGCCCCCACCGTGAGTGTATTCTTGTCGTGTACCCCCAAATATGCGGTAATCTGAGCAGCGCTCCGCCCCTGCACACAATGTGCTGCCGTCAAAACCCATTCTGGATGGATAAGACTCCCACCACAGCGCGAGCCACCGATTTGCAATAACACTTGCCACGGAATCGAATTAGGTACGACAATCTCACCGCCGACAATTTGTGGCGTTGACACATCGTTTGCCCGAGCAGGCACAACAACTAACACAATGGCCACACAAAGCCCCAATAACCAGAGGATGTGCCGCATAACAATGCTCCATTCTTAGCCAATAGTGCTCGCAGGTTATTACTTATTATGTCTATGTAGAAAAATTATAACATACAGCATTAAAATGCCACTTCTATTTCAATTATGTGCAAATTCCACCGGTAGTAAGCATTTAAGCACTTCATGCCACTTCCGCACATAAGTGTCACTACATACCTAGATTATCTGACAACGAATCCAATACCAGACCTCACAGGAGTTCAAACAGTCTTCTGTTTTATATTGCGGGCGCCGCAAGCGACGCCCCCCTCCTCACGCCGGCCATGCCGTCTGGGTGCCGTTTAGATTCCACCGGAGTGCAGTCGCCTCGCGGCGTGGCATACACCCCAGCGGAGATTGCACGGCCCTCGTACAATCTGTCTTACCCTCATATCCTGCTCAACTGAGGGCCATGCAATGACGGTTTGGTAGATGCCATCGGGCTACGCAATAATGGTTCCGGAATCCACACGTAAGGGCGTCCGACAGGGCGCCCGTATCACTCATACCACACCGGCGTGCAGTCGCCCCCCCCACCGTCACTACATGCCAGCTATGCCGTCTGGGGGCTGTTTCTGGCTCACCGGCGTGCAGTCGCCCCACCCCACCGTCACTACATGCCGGCCTTGCCGTCTGGGTGCCGTTTGGATTCCACCGACGTGCAGTCACCCCCACCCCACCGTCACTGCATGCCGGCCATGGCGTCTGGGTGCCGTTTGGATTCCACCGGCGTGCAGTCGCCTCGCGGCGTGGCATACACCCCAGCGGGCCATGCAATGACGGTTGGGCAGATGCTATCGGGCTACGCGATGAACAGACCCGACCACACATGAGCGCC
>JBKCLM010000150.1:0-35515 GCA_046300655.1 Chloroflexota bacterium
CACGCGCATGTGAGACATGTATGACCATATACAGATGGGCGCACTGCTTGTGCGCCCATCCAGACCCCACGCTCGTGTGAGAGATGTATGACCATATACAGATGGGCGCACAGCTTGTGCGCCCATCCAGACCCCACGCACGTGTGACACAGATCATCTTGTCGGGGCGGTTCGCGAACCGCCCTTACGGATGCTTTCTTCCATGCGTACGGAGTGTCGTTGATGATTTCGGATATGCTACTATAGAGCAATATCCCTACCGAAGGAGTTGACCCATGACAAGCGACGTCGCTTATCCAACCCCACTCAAGAGCAACGGATTCATTCTTGAGGGCAATGAACGCCGGCTCGGACGGCTAACGCCATCGAATCCACATGCACCAATTACGCACCTACGCGAACAATTTGAGGCCCAAGGCTATCTCTGGCTCAAGGGGCTACTTGACCGCAAAGCCATATTTGGATTCCGCAAGCGATTTTTCAGTGCATTTGCCGAGACCGGCTTGCTCAAGCCAGGCACCGATCCCGTTGACGGCATTTATAGCGGCGGTGGCGAAGACCACAAACAAATCGGCAAACTCTACCACGAGATTGTCCGCTGGTGCGCCTACGAGGCGTTTTGTTTGCAACAGCCGATTTGGGAGTTCTATGAGCAACTCTTTGACGGCGCTCCCTATTTACACAAACGCAAGATTGTCCGGTATACCAAACCTTTCGAATCTGCTGCAACTGGCGCACACTACGATCTGACCTATCTGCGTGCCGGTACTGATCGCGTGGCCACCAGTTGGATCCCCATCGGCGACATCCCGGTACACATGGGTGGCCTCGTCTACCTCGAGGGCTCGCACACCTGGGGCAAGCGCATGGAGGCAGAGTTCCGCACAAAGAACGAAGGGCTCAGTCGCGAAGATCAAATCAACGCGTATAACAAGAACATGTCATCGACCGGCTGGCTCACCAAAGACTTGCCAAATTTGGCCGATCGCCTCGATGCACGTTGGTTGATTGCTGATTATGAGGCTGGCGATATGATGATCCACAGCGCCTACATGATTCATGCTGCAACCACCAACGAAGACCCTGATGGTCACATGCGCCTCTCAACCGATATTCGCTTCCAACGCGTTAGCGATGAAGTTGATGTCCGTTGGAACAATCACTGGTCGATGGACGACATGCTATGACGTTTGATGACAATCTGCCACCAATTCTTGAGTTTGACCCTAATCCGCGGGCAATGATTAACGCAGATGAGCACTATCACCCACTTGATATCCCTAAGACCGTGGTGTTTTGCTTTTTCTACGAAATCATCGACAAGTTGGTGGCAGATGGACTGGTGCGCGAAGTACACGCCATGCGCTCGGAGCTTGGCCGGCATCCACTTTACGCTGTGCGCATGCCCGATGGACAAGAGATTGGCTTGATGCACCCAGGCGTTGGCGCACCGCTAGCCGCTGCCCTACTTGAGGAGGTCAGCGCACATGGTGCACGTAACTTCATCGCCGTAGGAGGTGCCGGTTCACTACGCAAAGAGCTAACCCTTGGGCATGTTGTGGTGCCGACGAAGGCCCTCCGTGATGAAGGGGTGTCATATCATTATGTCGCCCCATCACGTTGGATTGATGCACAAGTAGACGTAAATCAACTCATAACCTCGGTCCTCGACAAACATGATATACCGTATGTCCTTGGGCCAACGTGGACCACTGATGCGTTCTACCGCGAAACACCTGCCAAAGTAGAGCGACGCCGCAACGAGGGTTGTTTAACCGTTGAAATGGAAACGTCTGCGTTCCTTGCGGTTTGTCAAATGCGCAAACTCCGCTTCGGTCAACTGCTTTATAGTGCCGACGATCTGAGCGGCACCGAATGGGACGGCCGTGGCTGGCATAATCGCGCATCTTTGAGAGAACAGCTGACGTTTTTGGCAGCTGAAATAGCCACCCACATGTAAACACGATGCGCTCTCGAAACCACATTCGAGGGCGCTCCACTTTCTAATATATCTCAAATAGCATTCGAAATCGCAAGTGTTATACTGACTACAGGTTGTCGCACAATAATTCCCCCGACAACCGAAAGGTGGTAAACTATGCGACTTGATCGATTTACCGAAAAAGCCCAGGAAGCCTTCCACGAAGCACAAAGTATCATGGGCAACATGCACCACACCCAACTCGATGTCGAGCACATCTTTTTGGCGTTGCTCCGTCAAAAGGACGGTCTTGCCACAAAGGCGCTGCAAAAACTCAACGTTGATGGTGATGTGATCGCACAACGGGTCGAATACGAACTCGATAAATCCCCCAAGGTCTATGGCCAAAATATCTATGGCAATCAAGTCTATATTACGCCGCGCACGCAGCGACTCGTCAAGCGCGCCGAAGAAGAGGCTCAACGCATAAACGACCAATTCACAGGTGTTGAGCACTTGTTGATTGCCATCTTGAACGAACGCGACGGTGCATCACAACGCATCTTGAGTAGCTTCAATGTCACCCAAGAGCGTCTGTACCAGGTCTTAATGGAGATTCGTGGCAATCAACGTTCCGACTCACCAAACGCTGAGAGCAAGTACGAAGTGCTGTCGAAGTACAGCGTCAATTTAACCAAACTCGCTGCTGATGGAAAACTTGATCCAGTTGTCGGGCGCGACGTCGAGATTATGCGCGTAATTCGCATTCTTAGTCGCCGCACCAAGAACAACCCTGTCCTTGTAGGCGAGCCTGGCGTCGGCAAAACCGCCATCGCAGAAGGTCTCGCCCAACAAATCACCAGTGGCGATGTCCCTCAGCCGTTGCTCAACAAACAAGTTGTATCCCTCGACTTGGGTGCGATGGTGGCCGGCTCAAAGTTCCGCGGTGAGTTCGAGGAACGCCTCAAAGGTGTCATGGACGAGGTCAAAGGCAGCAATGGTCAGATCATCCTCTTTATTGACGAGTTGCACACTGTCGTTGGCGCAGGAGCAGCCCAAGGTTCGATTGATGCATCAAATATGCTCAAACCAGCCTTAGCTCGTGGCGAAATGCAAGTCATCGGGGCAACAACACTCGACGAATACCGCAAGCACATTGAGAAGGATCCGGCACTCGAGCGTCGCTTTAGCCCAGTCTTTGTAGAGGAGCCAGATGTCGATACCGCCATCGAAATGCTCCGCGGCTTACGCCATCGCTACGAGGAACACCACAAGTTGACCATCAGTGACGAGGCCATAGATGCGGCAGCCCGTCTGTCGAGTCGCTTTATCATGGATCGATTCTTGCCAGACAAGGCCATCGACTTGCTTGATGAGGCATCAGCCAAGTTGCGCATCGACATGTTCTCGATGCCAAAGGAATTGCGCCAGATGGAGCAAAAGCTCCAAGAATTACGCGATGCCGAAGAGGAATCAAGCCAAAAGCGCGACTACGAAAAGGCAGTCGTCATCCGTGCAGAGTTCCTTCGTCTCGAACAAGAGTTTAGTCGCCAACGCGATGAGTGGCGCAAAGACGCCAACATCGATGAAACAGTCGATGCAGAGGATATTGCACAGGTGGTATCGTCTTGGACTGGCGTACCAGTGATGCGCATGCTCGAGCGTGAACGCGAGAAGTTGGTTCATATGGAAGAGCGTTTGCAGAAACGCGTCATCGGCCAACATGAAGCTATCGTCGCCGTCTCAGATGCTATTCGGCGTGCACGGAGCGGCTTAGCCGATCCACGTCGCCCCATCGGCAGCTTCATCTTCGTGGGACCCACAGGCGTCGGCAAGACCGAACTGGCCAAAGCATTGGCAGAATTCATGTTTGACAGCGAAGATGCCATGACTCGTGTCGACATGTCGGAGTTCCAAGAGCGCCATACGGTATCACGCCTCATCGGTGCCCCTCCGGGCTACGTGGGTTATGATGATGCTGGTCAGTTGACTGAACGTATTCGTCGTCGCCCGTATCAAGTGGTGTTGTTCGACGAAATCGAGAAAGCGCATCCTGATGTGTTCAACACCATGTTGCAACTCCTCGATGACGGTCGCTTGACCGACGGTCAAGGCCGCACCGTAGACTTCAGCAACACGATTGTGATTATGACATCAAATGTCGGCACCGAACACGTTAAGCAACAAGGCATCGGCTTGATACGCACAACGCAGTCACAAGACGACCGCGACAGTGCCAAGGCTCGCGTGATGGAAGCGATGAAAAGTGCATTCCGCCCCGAGTTCCTGAATCGCATCGATGATATCATCTTGTTCCAACCGTTGACGGCCCAAGAGTTGACCCAAATCGTGGACATCATCACTGCCGATGTGCAAAAGCGCTTGGTGGAGCAAGGCATCAACTTGGTGCTCACCAACGACGCCAAGTTGTGGTTAGCCAAAGAGGGATACAACCCGGCCTACGGTGCTCGACCACTCCGCCGCACCGTTCAGCGCTTCATCGAGACACCATTGGCTCGAGCAGTCCTGCAACAGCAGTTTGTCAGCGGCGATCATGTCACTGGCGAAGTCAGCGAAGACTTGAAGTCGCTCGTGTTCAGCAAAACCGAGCACATCGAAGTCCCACTCTCCGAGGCTTCACAAGTCTAATTCCTCACAACAAAACCGGGCTGGTGCACAGTGTGCACCAGCCCGGTTCGTATATCTCAATTATAACTCCAACGCCACTGCCCGTTCAATGTGCGTCTCACGCATCAACTGCTCTATCACCTCAGCTGGAACGCTATCATCGAGCGTAAGCACCATCAGCGACTGCTCGCGTGGCGCAATACGACCGACCTGCATGCTCGAGATGTTCACATCGTGCTTGCCCAACAACGTCCCTACGCGACCAATCATGCCTGGGCGGTCGCGATGGTACGTGAACAGCAATGAGCCAGCTGGCTCGTACGTCACCCAATAACCGTCCATCTCCACCACATACGGGGTATCGCGAAGCACCGTGCCGCTAAACACATGCATGCGGTTGGCAGTGTATGCTCGCAACTCGAGCATGCCCGCATAGTTTTCGACCTCGGGCAACGTCAATTCACTAAAGCGCAGCCCTCGTTCTTTGGCAATAACAGGTGCATTGACTGGCGTAATGCGCTGTTCACTCACATCTGAGAGCAACCCTTGCAGGATTGCAGTACGTACAGGTGATGTGCTTGATGACGCCAACTCACCCGCATAGACAATTTCATAGCGCTGAATTGGGTCTTCGACGATGCCGATACACAGTTTACCCAAGCTCCGTGCTAGTTTGGCATATGGAGCGAGCAAACCAAGATCCTCGGGAGCAATATATGGTGCATTGACGGCATAGCGAGGCGATCGACCGGCCAGGGCATCAATGACGCCTTCGGCCACATCTACACCAGTCATTGCTTGTGCCTCAACCGTCGATGCACCGAGGTGTGGAATAGTGATGATCCGTGGGTCACCGAGTAACGGCGAGGAGGTCGGTGGCTCTTGTTCATACGCATCGATGGCTGCGCCTGCGATATGCCCGCTTGAAATCGCCTCAGCCAGTGCATGTTCGTCAATCACGCCACCGCGGGCAGCATTAATAATATACGCGCCGCGCTTCATCAACGCGAGGCGTTGTGAATTAATCAGATGGCGCGTTGAATCAACCAACGGCACGTGCATTGAAACAAAATCACTTTGTTGCAAGACATCATCGATTGATGCAAGCGCAACACCAAGTTGTTGGGCACGTTCAATAGATACGACTGGGTCGTAGGCAACCACATCCATTTCGAGCGCACGGGCACGACGAGCCACTTCGGCACCAATCCGACCAAACCCAACCAAACCAAGTGTTTTGCCACGTACCTCGTGGCCCATAAATTTGGCACGACTCCACCCACCTGCAGCCACATGTTGATGTGATTGAGGAATGTGGCGAGCCAGAGACAAAATCAAGCCAATGGCCAGTTCAGCGACAGCCACACTATTTGAGGCTGGCGCATTTACGACGACGATGCCTTGGCGTGTCGCACTTTCGACATCAATATTATCAACACCAGTGCCTGCTCGTCCTACGACGCGTAATCGCGATCCTGCTTGCAACAGTTCACTATCTACTTTTGTACCACTGCGAACTATAAGGGCATCATATTGATCAATCACTGCCAATAAATCGGCACGGCTAATTGTTGGCTTGATGTCAACATCGGCGGACGCGGTTAAACGTGCCAACCCCTCTTCGGCAATAGGCTCTGCAACCAGGATTCGATACATGAGGCACCTCTTTCAAACAAAAATAGCGGAACCTACTGGTTCCGCCACATTGCGAACAAATGTATTGTATCACCAACATTCAAGAATCGAGAGGGGATTAATATTGATATCGTTTTGATAAACTTCGTAGTGTAAATGCGGGCCGCTCGAGTAACCAGTCGTCCCTACCCAACCAATTATCATGCCGGGTTCAACGCGTTGTTCATGTGTTATGTTGAGTGAATCAAGGTGCGCATAGGCCGTTGCCCAGCCATTCAAATCATCACTGATACGTACATAATTACCTGCAAGCCAATTATTGGGTACAACTTTGGCAATGCCACCATGCAACGCAACCACCGGTGCCCCAATGGTTGCAGCTGGCTCTGCATATCCATTACCGTCGCTGTCAACTGCTAAGTCAACCGCCCCCCAGATAGCAGTAGGTGCATGCGTACCAACGCCGTAGCCTTGGGTCATGACTACTTGGCCACTTGTCGGTTGCACAGGACAACCAAATGGCGCACCTGGCAAACCACGTTTAGAGGCAATCGCCGCCAGTGGGCGCGACGCTTCAGGCGCAGGCACTGCTGCAACAGGCGGTATATCCGCGTCTTCGGCAATCACCTGTTGTGCCATTTGCTCACCGAGTCCCATACGCAACAAACGTTGACGGAGTTGCGCACTTGACCCCAACACTGAATCTGTTGGTTGCGACACAACGCGCGTCTCCATCATAGTACGGGTAGCCGGCATACTCATGACTGTCAACGTACCACCTAGCATAATGAAGGCCGAGGCAACAATAAACAGCGCACCAATGCCAAACATCACCGCAAATGGACGTGATGAACGCGTCCGCACCGTATTTGTCAGATTCGTTATTGGCAGATTATACAGCGCACTAATTTGGGCCAACTGATTGGCATCAAACTTGCGTAAGCCGTGCTCAGCCGCGGCAATATCGCGCACGGGGATACCGGTACGCACCGCAACGTCAACCATCGAATACCCATGTTGTTGGCGAATCTGTTGGAGCTGACTACTCATACGTTCTACCTCGATGACCAATGTACCACGCAGTCATCGTTCAGACAAGCACATGAGATTACATTTTGTCATCAACTATTCATCAGTCTGCAATGATTACGGTGAACTAGGCATCGGAGGGCACGCCTCTATGAGTTCTTTTAGCGTATCGACCGTTGCAGATACTTTCCATATATTCAGTAACGCAAACGGCAATACCTGCTCGTAACTATCCCAGCGACAAATGGTGGCATCATCATATAGTTGCGCATCAGCCAATTGACCAACTTGATCAAGCACGCCCGCTAGTCGATCGTCAGGTTTTGATGGCAAAATATCATTACGAATGGGAATCCATCGCATCTGCTCATAAAACGCATCTTGAGCTTCGCGACGTTGAAGCTGTTGTACTAATTGCAATACCTGTGCGCGTCGATCAGCATCAATGCCAGTGGGAACTACCGCATAAACCACATCTACTGGCGGTAACCATACAGAATTGCTCGCACTGATAACAGGTGGCAACGCATAATCAAGCAACAGCGTATCACTGAATACTTGATAGCGACGCAATGCCGCATCACCATCAAGTGTATACGGTACACGACTATACAAAAAATCCGTTGTGGCTTCGAGATACGACGTCACATCACGTGGACCAAGATCGCGTAAATCGACAAGTGTTTGCATGGCTGTCGTAGCGGCATCGAGATTAATTGTCTGCACACCATCGCTCACCACAGTGGTAGCCTGCACTTCTTGCATCATGCTATCAAACCAACGCCCCTCCGCCCACGGATACGCCATTCGGTAGCGTGGACGAAGCAACAAGCCTGGCATCGATAACAGCTGATTCGTGGTCGCTGGCGCACTACTCAAGATCTCGGTGTTGTAGATACTAATTAAATAGTTTTGTGCGGCAATTGGCGCAACACCTCTGCCAGAGTCATTCCTGGAGGCTTGGGCAACGAATGGATAGCTCGGTACATCTGTCGTGATTGGCGCATTCGAAACAGCACTAACCTGCGCTAATTGCCACGTATCATTTGCACCCGCCACCCACATGTCCACAATATCATCGGCGAAATATCCTTGTTGTAGCGTCAATGCACCATCAGGCGAACGTACATCAACAACCACATCAATATCAATCTCTTGGGCTGCTTGCTCAATAATATCCACTACAGGCGCATACGACGCAACATCAGCTGCGATCACGCGCACACGGAGCGTCGTATCAACTGGCTTCGGTGTTGCCGTCGCACTTGGTTCATTGGTTGTAGTGGGTGCAATCGTCGCCACTGCCGTCTCTATAGCAACTGTTGTTGGAATTGCTGTCGCTGTAAGACGCACTTCTGCTGGACGTCCAAAGCTACATCCAATCAGTACGATGCCAAACAGGATTGACGCGATGCGCACCCACATAGCTATACCTCAGCTCGAAGTCGTTCCAACACGTCTGACTCCACTCGCATTGAGAGACTGTCGAATGCCAACAACAAGGCTCCCATTACTGGTTTATCCTGCAATCGCACTAATTGTACGTTTGGAGCCTCACGATGAATACATTCACGCATAATCTGATAAAAATCAGCCGTTGCATTGACCGCCACGCCACCAGCTAACACCACATCAAACGTCTGATCATGCATGCCAAGCTGGTGAATCACCGCTAATGCATTATCAGCCAAAAGCGTCGCCGCTGCGCGGATAATCTCTTGCGCCGCCGCATCGCCATCACCTGCCAAACGCATCACCGTCGGCGCAAATGTTGCCACATCGCGATCAATCTCCCCGCGCGATAGCGACTCAGCAAGTGCCGGAATCGACGACACCTCGCCCCACTGACACAATGCCTCCGTCAATCGCGTTGGCGCACGACGACCAAAATACGTCTCAGTGGCCATACGCATCGCCTCGGTAGCCAACTGCGACGCCCCATCAAAACCGGCCCAGGTACTGCCCAAGCCGAAGTTCCGCGCCCGCCGACCATCCATACCAATCCCCGCCACCGTGCTCCCCGTGCCGGCAATGATACCAACTCCAAAGGCATTGCGGGTTCCAGCTCGCAACGGCAAAAACGCATCGTTCACCAGCGTCAACGGAATATCCCCAAACAACGGTGCCAACAATGGACGCAGGCGCAGTTCATCACTCGGCCAATCAAGGCCCGCCAATCCCCACGCGCTTGCCCGAATCTGCTGATGCAATACACCAGCCTGGTGACACAGCTCGCGTACGATATCTGCATAGAGTACTGCTGCCGCCTCAAGCCCAATACTCTCCCAATTACCGGTACCAAATTGCGCACGCGCGCGTACATGACCATCAAGATCACACAACACCGAATATGTTTTGGTACCGCCTACATCAACACCTACTATCACGATTAATAGCCCTCATCAAAATCAACAATATTATGAAGCTTTTGACCATGCATATACCGTTCGAGATTTTGGATGAACATGTCCATCATGCGCCCACGCGTTTTGGGCGATGAATATGAGATGTGTGGCGTAATCCATACATTTGGTGCATCCCACAGCAGATGATCGACCGGCAGTGGCTCCTCCGGTGCCACATCAAGGCCAGCACCGGCAATCTGACCATTCTGCAACGCCGTAATTAAATCATCTGTATGAATGACTTGTCCGCGCGCCACATTAATCAGATATGCGCTCTTTTTCATCTTGGCGAACGCCTCAGCATTCACCATCTCACGCGTCAGCGGTGTTAGTGGCGTGGCAATGACCACCACATCTGCGTTGGGCAGTAGCGACATCCAATCGGCATCTGCCACCACTTCATCGACATATTTGGTCGGTTGCGGCCGACGGCGACTGCCCACCACCCGCATACCAAATGACTTAGCGCGTTTGGCTGTCTCTTGGCCGATGCTCCCAAGGCCAATAATGGCCATCGTTTTGCCATCGAGTTCGTCAAGTTTTGTCTGTTCGGTCTCTTCCCACTTTGCGCGTTCGTAGCTCATCAATAAGCGGGATTTTTTGACGTGTGACAAAACGAACATCATCACGAATTCAGCAATTGGAATCGCATGAGCACCAGCCGCATTGGTCAAAATCACGCCTCGTTCACGCATCAAATCGGTGTCGAGGTGATCAATACCAGCACTCGGCGTATAGACCCACTTGACGTTCGGCGCTAACGACATCGTATGCCGAAACCCCTCAATGCTCGTCCACCAACGCATAAAAATGGTTGCATCACTCGCATCACCTTGGGGCACGCCATCCTCGTCGGTTTGGACGATTTGCATATCGGGGTAGAGCGACAGAATGCGTTGCTCGATGAGCGGTGCAACGCGATAGGGAATCAAGATTTTCATCATCGTCCTCGTACTACGGTCTGACCAGGATGCGGCACCAAGACCTCGCATGTCACCCCGCGCGATGCAAGCTCATCAACGAGTTGTGCCGGCGTCCCAGTCAAAAGTGGAAATGTGCTGTGGTGGATGGGCAACACTGCCGCACTCCGTAGCAATTTAAGCGCATACGCAGCTTCGTATGGCCCCATGGTAAATCGATCACCTATCGGCAATATTGCCACGTCTGGTGCGTACAAATCTGCAATAATCGCCATGTCGGCCATCACTGACGTATCACCCGATGCATAAACGGTTAAATCATCGTCAGCGCGAATGACATAGCCCACCTCACTCCCAAGCGTGCGCACCCCGGCTGCCGTTGGCCAACTGCTACTATGTTGAGCGGCTGTCATGGTAATCCGCACATCGTTGTGACGAATCGTGCCACCCTTATTGAACCCCACGACCTTGTCGGCCGGCACATCCTGCCAAGTCAGCCATTCCACTACATCATACTGACAAAACACCTGCGCACCTGTCGCCTGTTGCAGTCGCGCCACATCGGCTGAGTGATCGGCGTGTCCATGCGTCAGAACGATTACATCAACACCCTGCGTCCGTACCAACTCATGCCACTCTTTGGGGCACGCTGGATTATTGTCGACCCACGCATCGAGTAAGATTCGCGTGCCGTGCGCTGTCACCATATAGACTGTTGCATGCCCTAACCATGTTATATGCATAACCCACCTAGGAATTAAATCGCGGTATACATCTCTATTGTGCCACAGCCGGGCGGAATTGTGTCATGTCTATTGTCTGTTCGTAGGCCAAGGCATAGCGCAGTAGGTTTACATCGTCACGGAATCGACCAACCATCTGTAATCCGACCGGCAACCCACTCCGACTAAACCCGCATGGCACTGATATGGCCGGATGTGTCGTCACCGTGATATAAAAACACGACTTCATCCAGTCGATGTACGTTGGCAAATCAACGCCATTTATTTGTGTCACATATGGCTGGTTCACATCAAACGGCAATACTTGCGTCACTGGCCCCACCACCATGTCATAGCGCTGCATAAACTGTTGCATCCGTTGGAACACCTGCAACTGCAGTCGTTGCGCTTGAGCAACTTGCGGACCAGTCAACGCCCGACCTGCCTCGATGTTCCAAATGACCGTATCTTTGAGCAAATCACGATGGGCATCGAGCAATGGTCCGAGACCCGTCTCAAAGCCGAGTGCCCGCAATACCTGGAACGCCTCATCAGCACCACTAAAGTCAGGCGCTGCGTCCTCAACAATCGCACCCAGATCCACAAATCGCTGACGTTGCGCCGCAATCACATCGGCCAACTCAGACTCGACCGGCAAACCACCCCAATCCGGCGCCCACGCAATCCGCTTGCCTTTGAGTGACACTGGCGCGAGTGTGGCAAGTGCATGCGTATCCACTGCCGCATTGACCATCGCACGCTCATCATAGCCTGCGATGGCTGCCAGCATCAATGCCATATCAGCCACATTACGCGCCATGGCGCCATCAACCGATAACGGCGACCACGAGTCACGCGCTGGCACTACACCGGGCGAGCCACGGAACCCCACCACGCCACAGAATGCGGCCGGGTTGCGTAACGACCCACCCATGTCACTACCATCCGCAATCGGCACCATTCCAGTCGCAAGCGCTGCCGCCGCTCCACCACTACTGCCACCACTGGTGCGCTCGAGATTGTACGGATTGCGCGTCGCCCCAAAAATCGGATTGAATGTTTGCGAACCAGCACCGAACTCGGGCACGTTACTCTTGCCCAGTGTGACCGCACCGGCACGTTTGAGTCGACTGACAATCATCGAATCAACATCGGCGACTTGATCGCGAAAAATGGGCGACCCCTGCGTAAAGCGGAGCCCTTTGGCAGGTGTTAAATCCTTGTGTACCACCGGCAGACCGGCAAGCAACCCACAATCAACACCACGTGCATGAAGCGTATCGATGCTGGCTGCATGCGTCATCGCCCCGACATCATCGAGGGTGATAATTGCATTCACGGCCGGGTTGACTTTGGCGATTTGGGCGAGATGTGCGGCGAGGAGTTCTTGGGCTGAGATTTTTTTCTGCATGAAAGCTTCGCGCTGGGCACGTGCAGTAGCAAACACGACGTCGTTCATTCGATGGCTCTTTCATGTACTTCAAGACAAACCACCGCAACCAAGATGGTTGCGGTGGTTACTCATGACAAACTACACATCACCAGTAAAGCGTTGGGCGGCATCAAACTCCGCCTTGATGGCGGTTTGGGCGTTTTCATCGAACAAGTAATCGATAGCCGTCAGCGCCATCGATACCGCACCATCGACAATTGCTTTGTGGCCCTTCGGTGTAATTGTAGCATCGGCTACTGCGGTCGAGTGCCAACTTGCCTCCTTACCACAAATCTCGAGATAGGCGCAGATCGCCGGCACATGGTGACTGACGTTCCCCAAATCGGTTGACCCCGACCCTGCTCGTGGTTTGCTCTTTGAGACATCGCGACCGATCGACTGTAAGTTCTGGGCGAACAACCCACCAAGGGCCTTGTTGGGTACCATATTAAGGTAGGCGGGCATGTACTCCTCCCAAGTGACCGTACACCCGGTCGCCAGCGCAGCTGCCTCACCACACTTCACGATACGCGTAAACAGATCATTGGCGTACTCAATATCGTCGGCACGAATGCGCCAGCGTGCTGCGGTATAGCTCGGAATAACGTTTGGTGCCGTACCGCCATGCGTGATGATTCCATGGATACGCGCATCATCACGCACCTGCTGACGCAGCAACCCTACACTCGAGAACATGACAATCAACGCATCGAGCGCATTTATCCCATCTTGTGGATTAGCAGCAGCATGTGCTGACTTGCCGTGGAAAGCAATTTCAAGCCCCTTAGCCACAAGCGACGAATCATAATCGAGTCGATCATCAGTCATTGGGTGAATCATGATCGCAGCATCGAGGCCGTTAAAATAGCCTTCTCGAATCATATGAATCTTGCCACCTGCGTTCGGCACGGCTGACTCCTCAGCCGGAGTACCCAACAACTGCACACTGCCTGGCAAGCGATCGCTAACGCGCGCCAATCCCATGGCTGCGCCCAATGCGGCCGTGGCAATGATGTTATGGCCACACCCTTGGCCAACCTCAGGCAGAGCGTCGTACTCTGCAATAATACCGATGCGTGGCCCCGGCTTGCCGCCCGGCAAATCAGCCACAAACGCCGTCTCCATGCCAGCGATGTTCTTTTTGACGGTGGCACCGTACTCGCCAATGATGTCGACGATTTTGGTACTCGCCTGGAACTCCTGGCGACCCAACTCAGGGTTATGGTACATCCAGTCATTAAGGTCAACGAGGGTTGGTAGAGCTTGCTCGATTTCGCGGCGCACTAGGGCTTTCAACTCATCACGCAGACTCGTCATGGTCCGATTCCTTTCGCATCTCCAACGCAGGGAATAGTTCAGCAAGATTCAATAACGCCCATTCGCCGATCAAGATAGCTTCGGCAGTATCATCCGTCAGCGACTTGGCACGTTTATCGGCGGCATTCGCAATACTATTGCGAGCGCTACTCATCGCAGCTTTTTTGGCGTCAGCACCATTACGACGCTGGCGCGAAAGCAACATACCTGGTCGCCACTGTTCGGCTGAGATTTGGTGGTAGTCAATGCGACGGTAGGCGAGGGCTTTTATCCACGGATCGGCAATCATGCCGCCACCCTCGATAACACACGCAACGAGATCAGGGATTTCATTAATCAGTGACACTGATGCGCGACGTAAACGTGGAGCTGAGCCGAAGTTATGCGACCGAAACCAGCGCAACGTACCTGTCGACAAATCAAATAGCGCGAGTCCGCAACGCAGCCCGGCATCTACCGCCAGCAGACTCGGCTTACTCACTACTTTCTCATGCATGGCAGGCAAGTCCGTCATGACAAATCAAGATATCATATGCTATACTATAGCAGAAGATGTGGCGGTGGCCATGCCACGATATGCACATCAACGATACTATTGCACCTTTGAAAGTGGGCAACCCCCACTTTTCTTATTCTCTTTCGCAGTCTGAAAAGGGTGATGTCATGCGTACTGAATTTTTTGCAGCAATATCAGCGATTGCCACCGAACGTGGCATTCCTCGTGAGCTCATTATTGAACAAGTTGAAAAGGCCTTGGTTGTTGCGTACAAGCGATTGCTCGGTGACAAAGCACCACCAGTCGAAATTGTCGTCAAAATCGACCCTGCCAAGGGCGAACCACATGTCTTTACCGACAAAATCGTCGTCGACGAAGTCTACGATAGCCGGATGGAAATCCACATTGACGAGGCACGCAAACTACAGCCCAGCATCGAACTCAATCAAAAGATTACCGTCGAAACGACGCCACGAGATTTTGGTCGTATCGCCGCCCAAACCGCAAAACAAGTCATCATGAATGGCATTCGTGAGGTTGAGCGCGACAACATCCTCAACGAATTCAACACTCGTCGTGGCGAGTTGGTAGTCGGTGTCGTCCAACGCATGGCCGGTAACAACGTTATCATCGATCTTGGTAAGGCTGAAGCCATCTTACCTCGTGAATTCCAAGTACCTACTGACAACTATCGGCCTGGTGCACGTCTGAAGGTCCTCCTCAAAGAGATTCGCCGTGACGAACGTGGCACGCGCCTTATTGTCTCACGCGCTGATGTTGACTTGATTCGGCGCATCTTTGAGATGGAAGTCCCTGAAATCCTGTCTGGTACAGTCGAGTTAAAGAGCATCGCACGCGAGGCCGGCATTCGCACAAAGTGTGCGGTTGCAGCACGCCAAGAAGGTATCGACCCAGTAGGCGCATGTGTTGGTGTGCGCGGCGTACGCATTCAAAGCATTGTCAACGAACTCAACGGCGAAAAAATCGACGTCGTTCAGTGGACTCCCGATATCAAGGAGTTTATTGCGAACGCGTTGTCGCCCGCCCAAGTTGTCGAAGTGCAAATCATCGATGTCGATAAAGCAGTCGTCATCGTACCTGATAAACAACTTTCGTTGGCAATCGGCAAGGAAGGCCAAAATGTGCGTTTGGCTGCCAAGCTTACCAAATGGAAGATCGACATCAAGAGCTCGAGCACACTCCTCGATGAGGTCCGCGAAGCTAATGAGGCGCGACATGCTGCCGACGCCGAGAATATGGCCGAGGAAATTGAATTGGCCAACTCGAAAGCTGAAGATCGGCTGGTTGATGACGATGGTATGGTTGTGTATCAGGGTTTTTCATACGGCCCTCTTGCCCAAGAGTACATTGGTCAAACCGTGCAAATTCGCGCTACATCAAGTCGTTTGTACATTTACTATAATGATCGCTTGATATCAGGATTCACTATCCCAGATATCGACTACACGGTGAATGGATGACGCAACACAACAAACGCCCTAAACATGTTCCGCAACGATTATGTATCAGCTGTCGTACGAGTACCCCAAAACGCGGATTGATCCGCATCGTGCGCACAGCTGAAGGGCGTGTTGCAGTTGACACTACTGGTAAACTTAATGGTCGGGGGGCATATGTGTGTGCCGAACCGCAATGCTGGCAGCATCTCTTAGAACGCAACACCCTCGCCAGTGCGCTCCGACTTCAATCTGTAACAGAAGAGGACAGGGCAATACTAATGTCCTTTGCCCGGACAATCGAAGTTCACAATGAAGATTGACACCATACAAAGGTGACATCGCCCTGATGGAGGATAGGGAATGCAAGAATTCTGGCGTCTGTTAATCAAGTACGCATCCGATGATAAACCACGTGGCGGCAGCAGCCAGCCAACTGACGGGGCAAATAGTGACGATCCGCGTTTGACGAATCGCCCAACTGGCGACCGACCTCCACGCCCAGCCGGCGACCGACCATTCACCCCACGCGCTGGCGGTGACCGTCCAACTGGCGACCGACCTCCACGCCCAGCCGGCGACCGACCATTTACCCCACGTTCTGGTGGTGATCGCCCAACTGGCGACCGACCTCCACGTCCAGCTGGCGACCGACCATTCACTCCTCGCTCAGGCGGAGACCGCCCGAGTGGCGATCGGCCATATACTCCTCGCCCAGCCGGTGATCGACCTGCAGGCGGTGGTGACCGACCATTCACTCCTCGCTCAGGCGGTGACCGTCCAAGTGGCGATCGACCATATACCCCTCGTCCAGCCGGCGACCGTCCTGCAGGTGGTGGTGATCGTCCATACACCCCTCGTTCTGGTGGTGATCGACCCATGGGCGACCGACCTCCACGCCCAGCCGGTGACCGTCCTGTCAATAGTGACCGCCCGTCCGGCGGCCCACCACGAAGTGGTGGCATGGGTGGCGGTGGTCCACGCGGCGGTGGTGGCGGTGGCGGTTTTGGTGGACCTGGCAGTGCACCAGGTGGAGGCGTCGGTGGCGCAGTACCCGGCGGTCGTGGTGGTAATTCGGGCCGCCAACGCAATACAACTGACCGCAAAAGCGCCATTCGCTCATCAGATGCAGTCGAGAGCGATGGGCAAGGACGTGGACGCGGCGGCAAGGGAGGCAAGGGCTCAAGCATTTTGAGTCGATTGCCACAAACCCGTCAGCCAGCACCTCGCCCTGTCGTACGACCCAAAGGTCCCGTCCAACTTGGGAGCAACTTGACAGTTCGTGAGCTTTCAGAGGCCACGGGTGTCAGTGCAGCCGAAATTCTTAAGTCGTTGCTCAAGGGTGGCGTTATGGCCAACATCAATCAGCAAATCGACTACGAGACCGCTGCACTCATCTGCACCGAATACAACATTGAGACTGTCGAGTATATTCCTGAACAGCTCGCCGGCATCGTCGATAACATCAAAGACGTGCTCGCCGCAGAAACAGCAGAGTCGCTCATTACCCGTCCACCTGTGGTCACCATCATGGGTCACGTCGACCACGGTAAGACCAAGTTGCTGGACGCAATCCGGCAAACCCGTGTCGCCGAAGGCGAGGCTGGTGGCATTACTCAGCACGTCGGTGCCTACCAAGTTGAAGTCGGTAGTCGCAAGATTACCTTCCTTGACACACCAGGCCACGAGGCATTTACAGCCATGCGTGCCCGTGGAGCACAAGTTACCGACATCGTAGTGCTCGTCGTTGCCGCCAACGATGGTGTGATGCCCCAAACCGTTGAGGCAATTTCACACGTCAAAGCAGCCGGCGTACCAATGATTATCGCTATCAACAAGATAGATACCGTCGGCGCAAATCCTGATTTGGTCAAACAACAGTTGGCTGCCAACGACGTGATTGTTGAGTCGTACGGTGGTGATGTACCGAGTGTCGAGGTCTCAGCCTTGATGCGAACCAACATTGATGGCCTACTCGAAATGATTCTACTTGTCGCAGACATTCAGGATTACAAAGCGAACCCCGATAGCAAAGCCGTTGGGACTGTCGTCGAAGCCGAAATGGATCGTCAGCGTGGCCCGATTGCCACTGTCCTCATCCAGAACGGTACCTTGCGCCTCGATGATAACGTACTCGTCGGCAACGGCACCGGTACCGTGCGTGCCATGTTCAACGACACCGGTAAGCGTATCCGCTTTGCCGAGCCGTCATCGCCAGTGCTGATTCTTGGTCTGAACGAAGTACCAATGGCCGGCGACATTTTGCAAGTCATGACCGACTTGACCATTGCTCGCGACGTGGCTGTCCAACGTCAGCGCCAAATCCGTATCGATGCAATGGCTAATTTGCGATCAGTCAGTCTTGATGGATTGTTTGCCAACATTCAGCAAGGCAAGATCAAAGAGCTCAATTTGATTGTCAAAGTCGATGTCCAAGGATCGATTGGAGCCATTGAGCATGCCCTCGGACAGCTCAACACCAACGAGGTACAAATCAAGATTATCCACCGCGGTACCGGTACGATTACCGAAAGCGATGTAAACTTGGCGATTGCCTCACGAGCCATTATCATCGGCTTTAATGCGCGTCCAGACCCGGCCGGTCGCCGTGCAGCTGAGCAACACGGTATCGACATCCGCTTCTACAACATCATCTACAACTTGGTTGAGGAGATGAAGAAAGCCATGATCGGTATGCTCGACCCGGAATACCGCGAGGTCACCGAGGGGTATGCAGAGGTGCGCAACACCTTCCGCTTGCCCTCACGCGAGATCGTGGCAGGGTTGTACGTCACCGATGGCAAGATTAACCGTCAGCAGAGCGTCCGCGTCTTGCGTAGCGGTGTCGTACTCCACGAAGGACGATTGAGTAGCTTGCGCCGATTCAAAGAAGACGTACGTGAAGTCAACTCGGGCTATGAGTGTGGTGTGGTCGTCGAAGGCTTTACTGACGTCCAAACTGGCGACAATCTTGAGTTCTTCCGCAAGGAGCGCGTGGAGCGTACTGCCTGATGAGTAAACGTACCCAACAAGTGGCCGGCGAGGTGCAACAAATCGTCGGCCGCCTCATCCAATTTGAGGTCAAAGACCCGCGCGTCGCTTTCTGCACGATTGTGAGCGTGGATATGTCACCAGACCTGCAGATGGCCCACATTTTTGTGTCGGTCATGGGGGATGAGACTGCCCGCAAAGAGACAATGGCCGGATTAGATCGCGCCAAAGGTTTTATTCGCCGTGAGCTCGCCCGCGAGCTCCGGCACCTGCGCACCGCGCCCGATATTCGCTTCAAGCTTGACGAATCCTTAGACCATAGTTTGCGTATCGGCGAACTTATTCGCGACATGAACAAACCACAATAGAGGACGTGATGGACCGCCACTCACTTTTTAGTCGTGAAAGCAATGTCTGGAAAGAGCGCATTCATAATGCGAGTTCTATCATGCTTGTCACCCACGTCAACCCGGACGGCGATGCAATCGGATCACTGATGGGACTATACGAAGCACTCCCACAACTCACCGATGCACCGATTATTCCGGTTATTCAGCAACCAGTCCCAGCCTATTTAGCATGGTTGGATCATATCGACAAGAGCATTGCCCTCGACGCTCATGCTACTTGGCCAAACCCTGACCTCATCATCGCGGTCGACTGTGCTTCAGCCGACCGCCTCGGCGGCATCGACGCCAAACACATGGCCAAGTTGCACGATACAACAATGATTCAGATCGACCATCATGCAACGAACACGCTGTTTGCCAAAAACAATCTCGTAGTACCTGAGTCGTGTGCGACCTGCGAGATTATCACCGAGTTCTTACCGACGCTGGGAGTGACAATCACGGCAGGCATCGCAACACCGTTGCTGTTGGGCATCATGACCGATACACAGAGCTTCCAGATCTATGATACCCACGCCGAAACGCTCCAACTCGGTGCGAAGCTGTTTGCTGCTGGTGCAGACCATCAACAAATTGTCATGCGCGTGTTCCGTTCGACCCGACTTGAGGCACTCACACTAGCCTCACGGGTCATCGGCAATATGCACACTTCAGGCAAAGTCGTTTGGTGCAGCGTGCCCATGGAGTGGGTCAACGAGTTTGGCGCTAGCGACGATGAGACCGATGAGGCGTTGCACATGCTCCAGCGCATTGACGGCCCTGAAATTATTATGTTAATCAAAGAACGTGAGAATGGTGTCAAAATAAGCTTACGTTCGCGCAATGTAGTAGTATCAGGTGTTGCTAAAAAGCACGGTGGCGGTGGACACGCTCACGCGTCAGGCATCAACTTCCCGGATCTCACTATTCAAGAGGCAGCCGACCGATTATTGCCGGATCTTCACGCACTATGCACGGCTTCATCAACATCGACAAACCCCTCGGCATAACATCACACGACGTCGTCTCGCGATTACGTCGTATTACACGTATCAAACGCATTGGCCATGCAGGCACACTAGACCCCGCTGCAAGCGGGGTCTTGGTCGTTGCGGTTGGCCAAGCAACGCGCCTTATTGAATATGTCCAAGACGACACACGCAAGCGCTATCATGCACAAATTACGCTCGGTAGTGCCACAGATAGCGACGATGCCACAGGCACAGTCATTGCTACAGCGCCAATACCCACCCTCACGCAAACAGCCATTGAGGTGGTGCTGACAGGATTAACTGGCAACATCATGCAAGTACCTCCCAAAGTATCAGCATTACATGTGGATGGACAACGCATGTATGACCTAGCCCGTCAAGGCAAAGCTCCAGACCTACCAGCGCGCCCTGTTACGGTCTTCGCTATCACATTGTACCGTTGGGATGCACATACCATCGAGATAGATGTAGAATGCGGTAAAGGTACGTACATTCGCGCAATTGCTCGTGATATCGGCCTAATGCTTGGCACACAAGCCCACCTTAGCACACTACGCCGCACAATGGTAGGATCGTTCGTTGATACTGACGCGCTCACACTAGATACACTGACCATCGAACAGGTACAAGCACATTTGGTGTCGCCGTTACACGCTATTCGCCATCTGACCCACATCACGATTGATGACGAACAAGTGCGACGGGTACGCAACGGTCTACCGCTACGGACTGCAGACACGCTTGAAGACGAAGTTGCACTATGTGATGTCCAGCATCACTTAATTGCTATCGCCCGCCGTAGTAATGGACAACTCTCGCCACAAAAAGTCTTTCAATGGAGCGACTAATGCAGATCGTCACTGGACTCCCTGAGACAGCCCATCTCACGCAGGCAATTGCAACAGTGGGCGTATTCGATGGCATGCACCGTGGTCATCGGCACCTGATGCACACACTAGCGTCACATGCGCATAGCCACAACCAGCGCGCAGTCGTCGTGACCTTTGATCCACACCCCGATCAGCTACTGCGCCCAGATGCATTTTCTGGTTTACTTCAAACGCCCGCCCAACGCATGATTGACATGGCACGTTGTGGCATTGATACTACCTATGTGGTTCCGTTCACCGACGAAATTCGCCAGCTCACGGCCGCCGAATTCATGACGCGCATCCGATTGGCGAGCAATCTCCATGAATTATGGGTTGGCTGGGATTTTGCACTTGGTCGTGGCCGTGAGGGCACCGTTGAACGGCTACGTGAGATAGGCGCCTCGAATGGTTACACCGTCGAACAAATTACCCGCGTGCAAATTGATGACACCACACCCAGCGCAACACGCATCAGAACAGCGCTCAAAGATGGCGACGTGTCACTTGCAAATGCCATGCTTGGCTATCGTCACACGTACGCTGGCGTCGTGGTAACAGGGGACAAACGTGGTCGCACAATTGGATTTCCCACGGCAAACATGAGCATTGATTCTCGCATCATGCTACCCAAATTCGGCGTCTACTCCACGATTCTCACCACGGGAGAACAACGTTTTGCGAGCGTCACCAACATCGGCATGCGACCGACATTTGCTGGGCTACAACCACGCATTGAGGCACACGTTCTCGATCAACAACTTGATTTGTATGACCAACATGTCACCCTCGAATTGGTCGACTTTGTGCGTCCTGAACAGAAGTTTGCCGGGATAGAGGCATTGATACACCAGATACAAATCGATGCTCAACACACGCGCTCGCTCTTTACGCAACTCCCAGAGCTCCTCGCAAACTAAATGCAACCATTGATTGATGACATACGTATAATTGAAGTATTCGCACATGTATCACACGAAAGGTACTACGATGACTGCAGAACGCATTGATTTGCCGGATCCAATTGTAGAGAAAACAGGCAAAGGTTCCACAGGGATGGAATACAAGATTATTGGCACGACCATGCAAGTCGTTGTCTGTGAGATTGATCCCGGCGAGAGCATTATCAGCCAAAGTGGTGGCATGGCGTGGATGAGCGGCAACATCCAAATGAACACCAACATGAACGGCGGTCTTGGTGGCGTATTCCGTCGCATGTTGACCGGCGAATCATTGTTTGTGGCCGAGTATAACGCCGTCGGATCACGTGGCATGATTTCATTTGCCTCTGACTTCCCCGGCAAAATCATCCCCGTGCACCTAGCTGCTGGCCAAGAGGTCATTGTCCAAAAGCAAGCATTCTTGTGTGCCGAGAAGAGTGTGTCTTATGACATTCACTTGCAACGCAAACTAGGAGCTGGCTTCTTTGGCGGTGAGGGCTTTATCATGGAAAAGCTCAAAGGCCCTGGCGTTGCATTCGTGGCATTCGACGGCGAAATCGTTGAATACACGTTGGAACCCAATCAAATCCTCAAGGTAGATACCGGCCACGTAGCCATGATTGAGCCAACCGTGTCGATGGATATCGAGATGATGAAAGGCTTCAAGAATATTCTATTTGGCGGTGAAGGCTTGTTCCTCACCACATTGCGCGGACCAGGGAAAATTTGGCTCCAGACGATGCCAATGACCGCCCTTGCGCAGTCAATCGCCCAATACCTGCCACAGGCGTCAGCCGGTGGTTCATCAACTGGCATTGGAAGTTTGTTCAACGATTAAACAATGTCCCCCCGGTAGAGACGAAGCATACCAGTAGAGACGTAGCATGCTACGTCTCTACTGGTATGCTGATTATTTCTTTTTGCAACAACGAGGCATACAAACGGGCCAATTGTGTGCCGAGCATCTCGTAGCCAAACTGACGCGCGACTTTTTCACGGCCAAACTGGCCATACTGACGACGCAACCCCGCATCCTCGCCCAACTGTCGCACCGCATTCGCATACCCAACCACATCATCCGGCTCAACCAAGATCCCGCTTTGGCCGTGGTCAACCACCTCAGGCAACGCAGATGCATTGGTAGTTACCACAGGAATTCCACAGGCTAAGGCCTCTGCAGGTGCAATCCCGAATCCCTCAAGACGTGATGGGAAGAGCATAATATCTGCAGAACGATAGGCTGCCACCAACCCATCACGATCGGGCGTCCCAATCGGGATCATACGTGGATGTGGATTCGTGTCAACGCCAGCTTGGAAGCTTGCTGTGTAGTACAACACATAATCATCCGGCAAGAGGTCCATAATTTTGGGCAACAAGTCAAAGCCTTTGCGGCGCGTGCGATTGCCCACAAACACCAAGCGAATCCGCGCATCGCTGGCAGGCAACTCGTTAATGCGCTGACCATGTTGCACAGGCGTGAACACGTCAGTATCGATACCATCATAAATCAGATGCGTGTCTTTACGACCATACGTTTGTTCCGTCATCTGCTGGGTATACCGCGATACACACACAACTGCGTCGGCTTTTGCAATCGACCAGCCGTCGTACTGCGATTCCACCAGCCGATAAAAGATGCGTTGTGCTAGCGAACTAACCGGCTGTAGCCGTGGATCAGTAGTCAAGTGGTGCACAGTCGTTACTAGTGGGATGCCGGGGCGCTTGAGTGCAAACGCCACGCGCGAACGTGCCTGAATGATGTCCCGCCCATTTGCCCAACCCGCCGGCAAGGAATAGGGTAACAACATCGGCAGAAAGTTATAGCGCTCGGGCATGCGCATCAGCTCGGCATCAGTCAAACCAGCGCGCTTGACGGCGCGCAAGATGTTTTGGATGCCGATATCAACACCACCACGTCCTGTGGGCGAGATATAAAGCGGACGAATACTCATTGACGCGGCTTCTCCACCACGATGAAATAACTGCCTGAATGTAGTTTGCCAAACAGGTGTAAATCAAGCTCCATCATCCAGGTGATGAAGTTGAGCAGGTAGTAAAGACCACCTTTGCGATCGAGTTGACCACGCAAGCGCCGGCGTGCGCGAATCTCACGATCAGTACCGTCGCTAATCACGGCACTCTTGGCACTCTTGGCACTCTTATCGCCTTGTTTATTGCGACCAGCCCAGGCCTCGCCGAGCTTCATCAACACGTGCTCCACAAAGCTGGTAAAAACGCTGTTCCAGAAAACGACTTTAACGGGCTTGAGGCCGGCGCGCTCGAAGGCTGCTAACACGTCCTCCCAGGTCTCAAGAGCTTTGATATGATCAGACTTGCGCAGCTTCTCACGCTCAAAGTCATAGACGCCAGCCTTGACGAACTGTCGACCAAGCCAGCGACTCAAGTTGACAAGTGGCTGGAGCGTCGACTTCTCACGTGTGTTTGACATGGCCAAAAAGCGCCCGCCCGGCTTGAGCACACGGGCTTGCTCGGCAAGATACGCATCAATGACGTCGATAGGGAAGTGCTCGAGCACGTCGAGCGAAAACGCCTTATCAAATACGTTATCGGCAAATGGCAAATTACGCGAGTCGGCTTGCGTCAACTCAATCGAGGTGATAGCAGCATCAGCAAACATGGTAGCAGGATCGTTGCCGACCATGGTTTTGACCAAATCGGCATTCCAGACAGCGAAGCGGCCATTACCACAGCCATTGTCGAGACAGACATCGTTTTTGTTGAGTTCAAGCAGTCGGACAGTCATTTTGTTACGCACGCCAGCAGCAAGCACCGGTGGTGCTAAGTCGCGATAATCGAGTTCCTCGGCAAGCTGTTCTTCTTCGCTGACATATTTTGAGACATAGTCGTAATCGACGCCACGTGGCATTAGGTCAATATACCCTGCGCGTTTGGGGTATTGCACCTGACACTGGCGACAGACGACGGCATCTGGCGTATTCTCGAGGTTGGTCGAGGTACAACTAGGGCAACGCAACAAAGGAAACAAGGCTTCGGAAATCATGTAATATCACGCTCCATCTAACAATCTGCATCATTTTACCACACTGCATTTGACAGGTACCTGACAGCACCGTAGCATGGTAATGACAGACAAAGGAGAACACAGATGAATAAACCAATTCCAGTCTTTGATGGCCACAATGACACGTTGCTACGCCTTACTGCTGACACCTCCAGCGATGACAACTTTATAGAGAGCCCACACGGGCATATTGACATGACGCGCGCGCGACGTGGTGGCCTCGCCGGCGGTTTTTTTGCCGTCTACATCCCCGGCAACCCCAATGTGGCCGTCGTAACTGACCGTGACAGCCTGCCACCATCGCTCGATTTGCACTACTCGCAAGAGATGGCGTTCAAGATGACGGCCAAGTTGTTCGAGCTTGAACGTGAATCACACGGCGAGTTCCGCGTCGTAAAAAGCGTCGCCGAGATTTTGGCCGCGCGTGAGGCGGGGGCCATGAGTGGTATTCTGCACTTTGAGGGTGCTGAGGCCATCGACGAAAACCTCTACGCACTCGAGGTCTTTTATCAAGCTGGACTGCGTTCAATCGGCCCAGTGTGGAGTCGCAAAACTATCTTCGCCGAGGGAGTACCGTTCCGCCACCATCATTCACCGGACACCGGTCCTGGCTTGACTGACGTCGGCAAGGAGTTAATCAAGGCCTGTAATCAAAAGCGGATCATGATTGACTTATCACACATGAACGAAAAAGGATTCTGGGATGTGGCCAAAATCAGCACTCAACCACTTGTGGCCACTCACTCAAATGTATGGAACTTGAGTCAAACCACACGGAACTTGACTGACAAGCAACTCGACGCCATCAAGGATTCAAACGGCATGGTCGGTCTCAACTTCGCTGTCGTATTTTTGCGTGAAGACGGCAAAAACGATGCCAACACACCGGTCGAGACGATGGTCGACCACATTGATTATCTTGTCAAACGCATCGGCATCGAACGCGTCGGTCTTGGATCAGACTTTGACGGAGCTACCATCCCAGCTGGCATCAAAGACGCTGCTGGATTGCCAGTACTGGTTGACGCACTCCGCGCGCGTGGCTATGGTGATGGTGAACTTCACAAATTGTGCTTCGATAATTGGATGCGCGTGCTTAAATTGACCTGGGGAGAATAACAAAATGCAAACGGCGCAGTGTAGGTTACAACCTACACTGCGCCGTTGAGGATAGCCAACTAATCACGCTTGGCAAACGCACGTATGTCACGCAGTCGTTGTCCATGTAACGGATAAAACGACAGTGCGGTTACCGCACAAATAGCGCCGATAATCGGTAACACAATCATGTATACGCGAAAACCTTGATCGACCGTATCTGGTTGGCTTTCGAGCACAGGGTTATATCCATACATCGTACTGATGATGCCGAATCCAGTGGCCGCAATCGTAGAGCTCATCGCAACGGCCGCGCCATTCACCGCAAAGAACATGGCCTCACGCCGCGATCCATTCCGCATTTCATCCTCGTCAATCACATCCGACATGATGACATCACCGAGCATAATCAATCCGGCAACAGGAAAGCCGATGATTGCGGCGGTTATCAATGCGTGATTAAATTCTTGGACAAAATACAATGGAATCACTGCCAAACCTATAGATGCATACGCAATCATCAACGATGTCCGCGGGCCAAATGGTTGCGCGATGAATTTGCGCCAAATCGGCAGATACAAACCAGCCGCTACAAATGCTGTCGCAAGAATTATCGTCGTTTGCGCAGGATCTGCATTGAGTGAGTATTTTACATAGAAAAACATGCCTGAAGTCAGCGTATTGGTTGCCACAAATCGCATCATTTGTGCCATCATGACACTCACAAAACTGCGATTAACCACCGTATGCTTGACAGCATCAACAAACTTGATAGGCGTTGGTTGATAGTTCGGTTGCTCAAACATCCCTTGCAACCCAATAAAATATGCCGAACAGGCCACTACCGCAAAAACAATCCCCATCAGCGGATAACCAAGAATCGAGGCCAAAATCGGTGGTAACGCCGCACCGACAAACAAGCCAGTTGTTTGGATCCAATTCATGCGAACCGCCACATCAAGCCGTGATTTGTAGGTAGGGAACATCTCGGGCAGGAGTGCCAAGTGTCCAGCCATACTCACTGCAGTACCAAGTCCCTCAAAGAGGATAATTGTCACCAAAAACCAGATGGCCAATTCAGTTGGTTGGGTTTTACCATCAAATGGTGCAAGCCAAATCAGCGCAAATGCAATCGCATACGGAATAGCACCAAAGCGTATATATGGCAGGCGTCGTCCCCATTTCGTGTTAGTTCGATCGGAGATGTGGCCAATAATCGGGTTATTTACCGCATTCCAGATGGCATAGATACTCATGATTAACGCTGCTACCGCAGGTGAGAGCTGCTTGACATCGGTGTAATAGAACAGCACCACTGCCCCAAATGCTTGATACGGAATCGATCCACCCAGATTGGCAATTGCATACAGCCAGCTCTCTCGACGCGTCGGGACACGTAATGCATGATCCATACACCTTCTCCTTTACAGGCACGAAAGACTAGTTCGGAGACTCGGTATTCCCATTAATAATCCGCCATGCTCGCTTCCAAGCATCTCCCTCATTGGCTTGAGCTTCATGCCGAAAACGATCATCGCGCTTGCGGACGAATTCACCAACTTCGGCATGCACACGGCTCCATGCACCATGTTGCGCTGCCAGCAACTGTGGGGTTGGCTTGGTGTTGGCCACCATCCAGCGTAGGTGTGGCGCACAAATGCCGTGCGAATGTTGCAACGCCTGACAGAGACTCATATCATCAGACCAGGCAGCGACACCAGCGCACACCGCTCGCGTATAGCGTGCAACATCGAGGCACACAGGGCACGCTTGGGGGGACGTCATCTTTTTCCGCGACCAACTAGTACCATTCTTGATAACCGCCTCAAGATCACGGAGTAAATTACTCATCACGTCGTAGGCAGTCACCGCCGCAGCCATTGCGTCACGGGCCTCCTGGAGTTGCGCGGCATGACGCACACACAATCCGCGTGCTGCGCGTACATCGGCACGACGCAACTCATCACCCGCCCCCTCCGCACAATAGACTTGGAGCGTACGCAACTCGGCTTTGGCAACCAGAGTGCATACCGGGCAATCAGGCAACTCACATGCTTCGATGAAATCGAGCAAGATACGTCGATCACGATCTGTCACAGCTGCCTCGCATTGTGAATCCTAGGTACGACAACTCAATGAGTGTCACTGTTGATTCGATGCTATAGTGGTATTGGTTAACAATTATCATACCATTACATGTTCTATGACTCAACCACATCTTATTGATACCGTCCTGAGAAGACTGGATGCATACTTTGGCGAACGCACCTGGCATCAGAGCAACGAGGGGCTCGACGAGCTCGTGCAGACCATTCTGTCACAAAGCACCACAGATGCCAACAGCGGACGCGCATTCGCCAACCTGCAACAACGCTACTTCAGTTGGGACGATGTACGAAACGCTCCATTTGACGAGCTCGTCGAGGTCATCCGCGTGGCCGGTTTGGCGCGTAACAAGGCCAAACACATCCAAAAACTCCTCGAGTACCTTTATCATACGACTGGCCGCTACTCAATTGACCATCTAGTCCAACTGTCAACCGATGACGCGTTTAAATGGCTCGTGAGCATCCCCGGTATTGGCCCAAAAACTGCCGCCTGTACGCTCATGTTTGCCTACGGCATGCCATTTATGCCGGTGGACACCCATGTCGGGCGCGTCTCGGCACGCCTCGGTATTGTCGATACAACCAATGCCGAAAAGGCCCATCATTTTTTGCATACTGCTATTCCTGATCACGAAAAGTACGCCTACCACGTCCACCTTATCCATCTTGGTCGGCAGATTTGTCAGGCACGCACGCCACAGTGTCAGCACTGCCCGCTCACTGACATCTGCCCTAAAATCGGCATAGGAATGTAACATGCGCATCGTTTTGCTCCACACACAACTCTTGACCACGATTAGCTTCGCAACAGTGCTTGTCGCACTCAGTGCCGGATTTGACTGGTGGCGCGGTGGTACATTATCCAATCGCACAATAGCCATACGAGGTATCTGGGCACTGTTAATGACCAGTGAAATCGTGATTGGCACTATCATGGTCGTATGGCTCAGACATCCGCTCTCAACCCCTCTCCATCTCGTCTACGGCATCGTGGCACTACTCGTGACGGTGAGTGTCGTATGGGTGGTTCCTCGATTTTTTGTGACACGCCAACAAGCACAAAGCCTGGCAATCGCCATGGTGATTGTGGCCATTGTGTTACATCGACTGGCAATCACAGGGAATTAAGCGGCATATTTGACACAAAAAGTACCACTAACTGCTTGACAGTAGTCAATTGTGCATGCTATGCTTGTGCCATATTCACGAGTTGTGCAGAAAGGACAGAACCATGATTGCATCGGTATCAGTAGCTGTTCGTGTCCTTTTGCGCCTGTATCGCTGAATATCACCGTATACGATATTCGACCGCGGGCGCTTCGCCTGCGGTTTTTTGTTGAACCGCATGCACCAGATAATACGGTGAGCGGTTTTTTATTTGCAGTAATGAATATGAGGTTCAATGCGCGGACTCATTTTGCGGGCCCAAAGTGGCTTTTATTGGGTTGAGACGGAAGATGGCGTACTCGAATGTCGCCTGCGTGGCCGCCTCAAAAAGATTGAACTTAAAAGCGATATCGCCGTCATCGGTGACGAAGTTGAGGTAGTCGCAGTTAGTCCAGGGTATGGGGCAATTGAGCAGGTCTACGAGCGTAGAACGCGGCTCTCTCGTGTCGAGGCGGGCCCACGCAAAGTCAAAGAAGATTTAATTGTCGCCAATGTCGATATGGCCATGATTGTAGTTGCCCTCGCCGAACCCGAGTTTCACCCACGCATGCTTGATCGCTATCTGCTTATCTGCGAATACAATGACATTGAAGCGCGGATTGTCGCCAGCAAAGCAGACCTAGTTACACCCGAAAAGGCCGATGCCGCCCTCGCCGTCTATCGGACCATTGGCTATACCACCTGTGCCGTCAGCACCAAAACCGGCCAAGGCATTGCCGAAGTGCGCTCGTGGCTCCCTGGTCATATCAGTGTCGTCACCGGCAAATCGGGTGTTGGTAAGTCGTCACTCCTCAACGCCATCAATCCCGATTTGGCGTTGGCCGTCGGGGATGTATCAGGCGCCGTCAGTAAGGGTCGCCATACGACGACGGTAGCCCAACTCATTCCACTCACCGGCGGCGGCTATGTGGCGGACACGCCCGGCATTCGCGAGATTGGCCTATGGCAAATCCCCAAGAGCCATCTCGAATACGGCTTCCGCGAGTTTCGCCCGTTCCTCGACGATTGTCGCTTTGCAGATTGTAGTCACGAGCACGAGCCCGAGTGCGCCATCCGTGAGGCCGTCACACGTGGCGAGATTCACCCTGACCGCTATCAGAGTTATATGCGCCTGTATCACGGCGAAGAATAAACGCAGGAGAGAGATATGACCGTTGTTCGCCCTGTCGTGTTACGCAGTCAACGCATCTACTTCAGTCATTTTGTGACAAGTGATGTACCATTATTGACCCAGTGGTTCAGCCAAATTGAGACTACCGCCTACCTCGGCATGAGCGGACGCTCGTTTACGCTGACGCAGGAGCAAGAATGGTTTGATAATTATGTCAAACACTCACCCAATAACCAACACTTCGCCATCATGGACAATGACACCGATCAGCCGATTGGGAGCATCAGCCTGATGGACATTCGGCGGCCACATAATCGTGCCGAACTGGGCATCGCAATAGGCGACAAACACTACTGGGGGCGCGGGTTTGGACGCGAGGCGATTCGCTTGATGTGCGACTACGGCTTCACATTTTTGGATCTCCATACGATTTATTTGTGGTATGTCAGCTTCAACGAACGTGGACGTCGGAGTTACGAGGCAGCCGGCTTTACGGAGACTGGGCGCATTCCCGAGGGTAAGGTTTTTAATGGGCAATACTACGACGATGTGCTGATGAGCATTACGCGACGTAATTTCGGCCCGACGCAGTTGGCTGGGCAATTCGGCCAACTCCCGATATAACTGACGGAGCACATATGGAGTTATACGACGAGCGGTATTGTCGCGATCTGGGCGACGGCTACATGGTGCGCTGGGCCACTCCAGCCGACGTGGCTGGGTATGTCGATTTGAGCATGCGCGTCTTTCGTGGGAGCGCCAACGATGCACCGAGTGAAAGCATACGACGGTATGGCATAGATCTCACATCAGAATATCACCCGCATTTACATTGGCGCAACGTAGCGGTCGTGGTCGACGCTGAAGAACAAGTAGTTGCCGGCGCCGTGTTGATGCAACAACCAATGGACTACGATGGCATCCGCTTACAACTTGGGCGACCCGAGGTTGTCTCCAGTGCTGAACACGTACGTCACAAAGGCTTTGTGCGTCATATTTTTCAGCTTCTGCATGCCAAAAGCGAAGCCCGTGGCGACCATGTACAAGGAATCACCGGCATTCCCTACTTTTATCGCAAATTTGGCTACGAATACGGCATCGACGCGGAGGCCTATGCCTCAATTTCATTCGCAACCCTGCCGACTAAACCTATGCACGAGGTCACGGTGCGACGCGCCCGCGTCGATGAATACGACAAGTTTGTCCGGCTCTACGACGCCGATCGGTTGAGTGGCCGATACATGATAACAACGCCAATGGAGCACAGCTACTTTACATTTTTGTTGGAGAAAGCGACCTCCTATAACGTCTACACGCCCTATGTAATTTGCCAAGATGAGACAATCATCGGCTATCTCATTCTTGGGCGGAGCAACTGGGACGAGCACATAGTTGTTTGGGCATGGGGCATGGCATCCGGGTACGCCTGGCAGCAGTACGCTTTGCCAGTGTTACACGCGTTGCCACAGATTCGTGACCAGATCGCCATTCGCTATCCCAACAAAGTGCGTGAGTTAACTGGCGTCAATGTCATGCTCGACGACGCGCATGCAGCCCGTCAACAGATTCAATTCGGCATCCCGCATACCAGCGAGCCGGTCTATGCCTGGTATACACGTGTCGCCGATTATGCCTATCTCTTAGAAAGCCTACGGCCCGTGCTCGAGCGTCGTTTGTCGCACAGTGCCATGTGTGGCTTTAGCGGCGAGGTACATCTGTCGTTCTACGGCAAAGGGGTATCAATGACATGGCATGAAGGTCAACTCACCGCCTGCAAGAACACGCGACCACCGCTGATGGGAGAGGGCACCAACGGTACGTACCCGCCGGGTGCTTTCATGTTGCAACTGTTCGGGCGCAAGAGTTTCAAGCAAATCAAATATTGGCATCACGAGGTGAGGGTCGACGCCGAGACAGAGCAACTGTTAGGTATCTTGTTCCCTACCAAATCCTCGTGGTTTTTACATATGAATTGAGGCACAGCATGGATGCACTGAATCCAGATTATCAATGCGATCTCGGTGGTGGCTACCGGTTGCGCTGGGCCACACCCAATGATGGCGATCAATATGCTCAACTCGCAGCCAAAGCGTTTTATCTCAAAAACGAGCAGATGGAGAATCCGAACGTCGTTGGCTATGCCCGCGATTTAGTCAGCAACAATCATCCATTATGTCGTGCTGATGACGTGGCCGTGGTCGTTGATGCCCACAACCAGATCGTGGCTGCCGCAGCATTGCTATCGCAACCCCTTGAGTACGACGGCATCCCACTCAAGGTGGGGCGCCCAGAGCTCGTGTGCAGTGACAGCCAAGTCCGCCAACGGGGCTTTGTGCGGGCTATTTTCGAGTTGCTGCATGCCAAAAGCGCCGCTCGTGGCGATGTAATGCAGGCCATCACGGGCATTCCACACTACTACCATCAATTTGGCTACACCTGGAGTGTCGACTACAACGCGTATATCAAAATTCGCATCGACACTTTGCCTGCACTCTCAAGTGAGACAAATCAGATACAGCTACGTCGTGTTAAGCCGGCCGAATATCAACAATTCGTTGCACTATACAACAATGATCGGCTTGGGCGTAATTTGTTGCTGACAACACCATACACCCCTGAGTATTTCACACATGTACTCACGACATCGGTGTCAACCGAAGGTTTTATTCCGCTGTTTATTGTCAATGAGATTGGTAGCGTACTTGGTTACGTGCTGGCCGATCAACGCAGTTGGGACGGCAAGTGGGCAATACTCGGTATTGGTGCAACAGCCAACCAGAGTCTAGCACAGCTAATCATCCCTGTTCTCCATGCCGCAAAGGAGTTAATACCGACAATTCACAAGGTAGTTCTTACACATCCTGACGTTCACACAGTTGAAATCCAAGTTGACGGCAATCATCCGATTCAGCAACTACTGATCAATCGTGCCATCTCGTATCAGTACGATGCGCCGTATACCTGGTATATACGGACCCCAGACATGACAAAGTTCTTGAGGCATATTACCCCGGCACTCGAGCGTCGCATCGCGCAGAGCGTGTTCAAGGGGTATAGTGGCAAACTAATCCTTTCGTTCTACCGAGATGGAGTTGAACTTGATTGGCAAGATGGCCAGCTCCGCGCGATGACACCGTGGTATCCACCGGTTTACGAGAAGGACGGGAGCAGCGCCAATGCGAGCTACCCACCGAGCATTTTCAATCAACAGCTCTTTGGCTGGCGTTCGCTGGCTGAATTACGCGACTGGCGCCCCGATGTCTGGGCTGACAGAGAAAGCACACCCTTGCTCGACATTTTGTTCCCCAAACAACCATCGTGGTTCTTGTGGATGAATTAACTGATTATTGAGGATATGATGACAACACGACCGTTAATTGCCTTACATGACCCTGCCTATCAAGAGCATCTCGCTGATGGCTACATACTACGCTGGGCCACCGAGGCCGACCAAGCCAGCATCGACGATTTGTATGCACGTGTCTTTGGTCACGAGCACGAAAGCGGCCGAAACGAGAAAGTAGCCACCTTTGCCCGGCGCGTGGTGAGCGGGACGCACCCACTTGGCATCCCGGGTGACATTGCCATAGTCACCGATAGCAACAACATCGTGGTTGCAGCAACACTGTTGATGCGCATGCCAATCGAATATGCAGGGATCGCCGTCCAATCTGGGCGTCCCGAGATTGTGGCCTCGGATGAGCGGGTGCGCAATCGCGGTTTCGTGCGCAAGATCTTCGCTATGATTCATGCGCGGAGCGAACAACGTGGTGATTTGGTGCAAGGCATCACCGGTATCCCCTACTACTATCGTCAATTCGGCTATGAGTATGCGTTGACGTTGGGTGGCGGCCATGCCATGTCGTTCCAATCAATCCCTGCACTAGACGAGGGTCAAACAGAACCATTTGCTATTCGCAAAGCCACAAACGACGACATCATGACGTTGTTGATGTTGTACGAGCGTGAACGCACTCGGCCACACAACAATTTGCCGATGCTGGTCAGCTCCAAAATCGACGCGGCATACTTCCGCTATGCCATTGCCGAGACTGATGCCCACGAACCTTGGGTACCATACGTCATCACACGGCCAGATGGAGACGTGGTTGGATCATTCTGGGTGAGTCGCATTCGCCCGTCAAATGTGCTCGGCTGTTGGTCACTGATTACTGAGCCGCATGTACGAATGAGCGAGGTATTCGCTAGTCTGACACGCGGATTGCGTGATATTGCAGCTACCATGCCTACTTGGGATAGTCGCACCAAACCAGCCGATACGTTGTACTTCGGTCTTGGTGTAGATCACCCCGTCTATCCGCTGATTACTCAGCGCCTGCACCGCTGGCAACGTCCCTACGGATGGTATATTCGTGTGCCTGATCTACCCAAATTGCTAGGCCAGATTGCCCCAGCGATTGAGCGTCGGTTGGCCCAGAGTGCGTATGCGGGGTACACGGGAGAGTTGAACATTGATTTCTACCGCAGTGGCCTCAAAATTGTCGCTACCAACGGCAAATTACGCTTTGCCGATTGGCGCAAAGGTGCTGATGAAAAGAAGGCCGATGCAGGTTATCCACCGCTCGTCATGTTGCAACAAATCTTTGGCATGCGGTCAATTTACGAGCTCAAAGAGAGCCATCCTGACACCTGGTCAAGCCTCGAGGCCGAGCCGCTGTTGCACGTGCTGTTCCCCAAACAGTCGTCGTGGTTGGCCCCGTTAGATTAACATGGTTTGGTTCGTAGGGGTGCCGCAAGCGACGCCCCTACCACACCCACCCCCAACCGTCACTGCATGCCGGCCACATCGTCTCAGCGGCGTTTGTACCTCCCCGGCGTGC
>JBKCLM010000151.1:0-2880 GCA_046300655.1 Chloroflexota bacterium
GCGCATGAATGAGCTCAATGTGTTGTTCAACGACGATGCCGCCGATGCCACCGGATTCCGCAACATCTTGGTCACCGAAGGTGTCCACCCCTACATGAATGCCTGGTGGCCAGCCGGCCACATCATCGGCTGGGAGCACACGTTCACTCACGGCGTGCGCGACATCATGCACGGCATCGCCGATGGCGTCTCGCCTGACCCGACTTTCGACGACGGTGTGCGTTGTCAAGCAGTCCTCGACGCCATCGAAAAGTCAGCCGGCAGCAAACAGTGGGTCTCACCCGAGTATTAAGCATGTGAATCACCTCGACCTATGTTTGTATGTCGAGGTGACACGATATCATCACGAAAGGAATAATGCATCATGGCACGTCCAGTTACGTTGTTCACCGGTCAGTGGGCGGATTTGCCCTTTGAGACTTTGTGTGCCAAGGCCAAGAGCTTCGGCTATGACGGTCTCGAGTTGGCGTGTTGGGGCGACCACTTTGAGGTCAGCAAAGCCCTCAACGATCCCAACTACATCCCAGCCAAGAAGGCCACGCTCGAGAAGTACGGTCTCAAGTGCTACGCCATCAGCAATCACTTGGTTGGCCAAGCGGTGTGTGACAACATCGACGAGCGCCACAAGTCCATCGTGCCGCCACACGTATGGGGCGACGGCAATCCTGAGGGCGTACGCCAGCGTGCCGCCAAAGAAATGATGGATACCGCACGCGCTGCCGCAAAGTTCGGCGTAAAAGTCGTCAACGGCTTTACCGGTTCATCAATTTGGCACCTGATTTACTCGTTCCCACCCAACAGCCCTGCCATGATCGAGGCTGGTTACAAGGATTTCGCCAATCGCTGGAACCCGATCATCGATGTCTTCGATGAAGTCGGTGTCAAGTTCGCCCTCGAGGTACACCCAACCGAAATCGCCTACGACATCTACACCACCGAGGCCGCCTTGAACGCCATCGGCAATCGCCCCGGCTTCGGCATCAACTTCGACCCAAGCCACTTGTACCACCAGTTCATCGATTCAGTGGCCTTCATTGAGCGCTTCAGCGACCGCATCTACCACGTGCACGTCAAGGAGAGCGCCCGTAACCTCAATGGTCACACCAGCATCCTCGGCTCACATATAAACTTTGGCGATGCCCGTCGCGGCTGGGATTTTGTCTCACCAGGGCGTGGCGAGCAAATGCAGTGGGGCCCCATCTTCCGCGCGCTCAATCGCATCGGCTACCAAGGACCGTTGTCGGTGGAGTGGGAGGACAGCGGCATGGATCGCGAGTACGGCGCCACTGATGCCTGTGCATTTGTACGCCGCAACGACTTCACCCCATCAAACGTCCAGTTTGATGCAGCGTTCTCACGCGACTAGTCCAAAACGTCAAGGGGTGGCACGACGTGCCACCCCTTTTGTGTAGGTACAAACGATGCAAATACCAACGCCACCACTCTCGCTCACCAACCAACGTGCAATCGTCACAGGCATCAACCGCGAACTCGGCGCAACCATCGCCACTACCCTCGCCATGGCGGGATGTCGTGTCGTCGGCATCTATTACAACGAACTTGAGCGCGTCACGCCTGTGGTCGATGCGGTGACCGCCGCTGGTGGTACGTTATATGCCATCCAGGCTGACTTGCGCCATGTCAGTGAGAACGAGCGCATTGTCGCCGAGGCAGTACGCATCCTCGGCGGTCTAGACATATTTGTGGCCAACTCTGGAGTCACAGTTTTTGGACCAATCGAGCAGATGAACGAACAATCCTGGGACAATGTCTTCGATCTCAACGTCAAGGGTGCTTACTTTGGTGCGCGGGCAGCCGCCCTCCAAATGAAAGCCCAAGGTACACCCGGGGCAATTGTATTTTCGTCATCAGTCACCGGCATCACCGCCATGGCCGGCGCATCAATCTATGGCACCAGCAAGGCTGCCTTGCGCCACATCGCCGCCACGCTCGCAGTCGAGTTGGCACCGGCGCAGATTCGCGTCAATGCCGTCGCCATCGGCGCAACACTCAATGAACGCAATCTCGTAGATGATCCCAATTATGCCCAAACTTGGGCCCAACTTGCCCCAGTAGGACGCGTCGGCCAACCCCAAGATGTCGCAGATACCGTCTTGTACCTCTGTTCGCCACTTGCGAGCATGCTTGTCGGCCAAACCCTGATTATTGATGGCGGTTGGACATGGACGAGCCCGCTGATTCCACAGGATCATACCGAATGATTGAACTTCTCCGTGCGCCCGAACGCAAATTCACCCTCGCCGCCGTCGATTTTGATGGCACCATGTCGCTAATTCGTATTGGCTGGCAACAAGTTATGCATGGCGTGATGAAAGCCGCATTATACGATTATCATCCTAACCTTACCCACATTGACGCCGACATCCGCACCTATATCGCCCATTCAACAGGCCAACCAAGCATCATTCAGATGGCATGGGTCGATGAACAGGTGTTGTTGTATGGCGGGCCACATCGGGGTGCTCAGCACTATCTCGACCAATTTAGTAACGCAATGAAGAGCCAAATCGACGCACGGGTTGCCTCAATCACCGACGAAACAACTGCCGATGCGTTCATGATTGCCGGCGCTCGACAGTTTTTGCAGGCACTAGCCCAACGCGATATCCGTATTGCGCTCGTGAGCGGTACTGAGTATCACCATCTTGTGCGTGAAAGTGCCGCCCTCAAAATTGATTCGTACTTCGATGCAGGCATTTTTGGCCCCGGTGCGCACGCCCCTGGCTTCACCAAACATGACGCCATTGCCCAGTTGGTCGCACGCTACAATGTGGCACCTGGCGCACTCCTCTCAGTTGGCGACGGCCCGGTCGAAATCAAAGCAGGCAAGGCGCTTGGTGGCTATTCTCTCGCCGTCGC
>JBKCLM010000152.1:0-24038 GCA_046300655.1 Chloroflexota bacterium
CAATCCCGCACGGCTCAATACACCTCGGAAAACCTCAAATACCACACGCGAGCAGTACAAACCCCACTTTTCACTCGCCGCAGGCGTCCCGCTTTGCACCGATAACCCCACACGGCTCAACACACCTCGAAATTATCATACATACGCTTGCGAGCAGTAACACCAACACTTTTCACTTAAAAAACCGCGCAGGCACATCAATCAACCTAATCAATGTACCCGCGCAGGCAAATTCACCAATTTTTACTGCTTAGATACCATCACGATAGACAACACGCCCCTCAATCATGGTCAATCGGGACTTGATGTGTTGCAACTGATGTGCATCGCAGGCAAATGGATCATGCGTTAGTACTGCCAAATCAGCATACATGCCTGGCATCAGTGTTCCTTGGCGCGTATGACTGCTCGCACAATAGGCAGCGCCGACCGTGAAGCCACGCAATGCGCTCACGCGACTAATTGCCTGCTCTGGGTACCATCCAGCAGCCGGCGTGCCATCTAGTTTGCGACGCACCACCGCACCATAGATACTCAGCCATGGATTAAGTGACTCAACCGGCGCATCGGAGCCAAGTGCAAGCACTGCACCTGTCTTCTCGAGGGCACGCCAGGCGTAGCTCGTAGCACAGCGTTTGCCCCACAGGCGATCGGCGGTATCAAGGTCACCAATCATATGTACTGGTTGCATTGAGGCCACGACGTTCATGGCGGCAAAGCGCGGGATATCGTCGGGATCGAGCAGCTGACAGTGTTCAATACGGTTTGGCAAGGCGAGTACACGTGTTGCGGTGTCAAACAATGTTTCACCGGGTTGTTGCAACTCGCTCAAGGCTAATTCAATGGCATCAAGCACTTTGCGGTTAGCGCCGTCACCAATACAGTGCACGGCAATACCAATGCCGGCATGATTGGCCTTGCGCACATAGTCATTAATCTCGGCCACTGTGAGTGTCGGCAAACCGTAGTTGTTGCCACCCTCGAACGGTGCCAGCATATCGGCAGTCTCGGACCCCAGCGTCCCATCCACAAAAAACTTGAACTGGCCGAGGCGCAACCAATCGTCGCCGAGACCGCTCCGAATGCCGAACTCGAAGGCATGCTCAAACCCAGTTGGATCGAATGTCATCAACACACGACCAGGCATCTCGCCGATTTCACGCAAGCGTTGCAACAAGCGCAGATGGAGGGCGCCGTCGTTGCGCATCGCAGTCAGGCCATGCATGCCAACAAGTCCATAGCGATAGCCCTCAGCGAACGTGGCACGAATTGCCTCAAGGCGGTCGTTGTCGGTCAGCGCGGGCACATGACAACGAATCATGGCGTCAATGGCGTTTTCTTTGAAGATACCGGTTGGATTACCATCTGCATCACGATCGAAGCTACCGCCATCGGGGGCCACTGAGTCTTTGGTAATGCCGGCAATACGGAGCGCAGTGCGATTCACCCACACCGAGTGGCCGTCTTTGCGCGACATGATAACAGGACGACCAGGAGCAACTTGCTCCAAGTCATCGGCAGTTGGCCAGCGACCACCCCATAAGGTGTGATCCCAACCAAAGCCTTGGAGCCAGCTATTGCCGGGAGTTTGCGCGTGCGCCGCAGCGATTTTGGCGAGGACCATCTCAAAATCAGCGATCCCATCAAGTGCAACTTGACGGAGTGTCAGCCCATGCGAAATGATGTGCACATGGGCGTCCGTCAAGCCAGGAATCACTGCATGTCCTTGTAAATCCAGAGTATAGTCAGCTTGCCCAAGCACTGCATCAACCTCATCACGGGTTCCGGCAGCACACACCACGCCATCGCGAATCCCTAGTGCGTCAACGCATGGCAAACTCGGGTCAAGTGTGTAAATCGGACCATTCGTCACTACCATCGTGGCCATATTCGCATTCCTCTCTGTGACATTTCGGCAACACAATTATATATCACACTGTTTGTTGACGTACAACAAAAAACACGGAGTCGGGCAAGCCGAACTCCGTGTCTCGGGGTATCTCTAGCGCGGAGGGTTTTTGCGCATATGTGGCGGAACTGACAAATCCACATCGTCATTTGGGATACGATCAGTCGATGAATCAGTCCGACGACGTCCATCAAGCGGTGAGCGAAGCCCCAAAATCGAGCCACCACCTGAGCGATTACCACTGTTTGCCGGAGGTGCATCAGGAACAGTCGATTGACTACCCGTGACCGGTCGCCCACTCAGTGGCGGCTGCGGTGTATTGGGAGGAGTAGGCAAGGGGCGTGCGCTCCGATCATTACCAATTCCACTGTTGAGACCACGGATCTCATTGCCATTATCGTTGTTGCCAAAGCCTGGCCGCATCGGATGGAGCACCTTGGGGCGCATCACGGTAATACCCGTGGCCAAAAGGGTGATTTTGACTTGATCGGGTGGGAAATTGGGATCAACGGTGGTACCCCAAATTATCTGCGCGTCCTCGTCAACTGTTGACTCAATCATCCCCGCTGCATCAGCAACCTCTTGCATACGCAAATCTTCGCCACTAGCAATATTGAGCAACACGCGCTTTGCACCGCGAATCTCCATGTCGAGCAACGGCGACGACATGGCCGCATCAATCGCTTGTTGTATGCGGTTCTCGCCCGATCCAACCCCAATTGACATCAACGCCTCACCCGAGTTCTCGAGCACGGTACGTACGTCGGCGAAGTCGACATTCACGATACCAGGCTTCGTAATCAGGTCTGCCACACCTTGAATGCCTTGGCGTAATACGCTGTCTGCAATCTGGAAACCTTGAAGCATCGATACACCACGGCGGGCATATGCCTCAATGAGTCGGTCATTGGGGACAACGACCAGTGCATCCACATATTTGCGGAGTTGCTCAATGCCTTGTTCGGCCTGACGAATGCGCTTGGGACCCTCAAATTTGAATGGCTTGGTGACAACTGCTACCGTCAATACACCAAGATCTTGGGCGATTTGGGCGACGATTGGCGCAGCCCCAGTCCCAGTGCCACCACCCATACCGGCGGTGATAAAGACCATGTCGGCGCCCTTGATGATTTCGTAGAGTTCGTCGCTGGTCTCCTCGGCGGCCTTGGTACCGACGCCAGGCTCACCGCCTGCACCCATACCACGCGTCAAACGCTCGCCGATGCAGATGCGCTGGTCGGCCTTCGAGTTGCGCAACACCTGAAGGTCAGTGTTAACTGCAACAAACTCGACATCCTGCAGACCGTCCTCGACCATGCGATCGATTGCGTTTGAACCACCGCCTCCAACACCAATAACCTTAATAACGGCACGCACATTGCGCGAATGATAATTTGTCACAGGCGGTTTCCTTTCTTGAAATGGACAACCTCGATCATACGTGCGTGGTAACCAACAGACGAAACACAAACCAAACCAGCGCTTGGTTGTGTTCCGTCTCGCTCGCTACAGACACCGCATGTGTGGGTTAGTTACCGGAACGATCTTTGTCGATGCGTGAACGCACAAACGTAGGCAAATCGACATCCTTAGAACTCGGCAAGTTGCGCAACGGTTGAGATGTGCGCCCTGTGCGACTGCTCGATGTCACCAACGGCTGTGACTGCTGTCGCGTCGGCGCAGGATTGCTCGGCGCACTCGCTGGTGGCATCGACGGGCGTGCCTCACGGGGTGCCGCATCAAGCGGACTCATCGGTGGGCGTTGCTCACGCACAGGCTCTGGTGCGGGTGCCGAGGTATTTGTGGCACCAAGCGGGCGACGGCCATCGTAGAACGCAGACTCACTGCGTACCGGTGGCTTGACGGCCGCTGGCGGAGTGGACACAACATGTTTTTGGTCATCTTCAAAGCCGGTGGCAATTAATGTGACCTTGACCTGACCGCGTGGGAAGTTTGGATCAATCAACAAGCCCCAGATGATATTGGCATCAGGAGCAACTGACTCTTCGATGATGGTCGCAGACTCCTGCACCTCAAAGAGGGTTAAGTCCTCACCACCGGTGACATTCATCAAGACGCTACGCGCGCCAGTAATCGTTACCTCGAGCAACGGCGACTCAATCGCCTCCTTGACTGCATCGACTAAGCGGTTGTCACCGTTGCCAATACCAATTGACATCAAGGCAGATCCTGAACGCTGCATCACTGACCGTACGTCAGCAAAGTCCACGTTAATCAAGCCTGCCAAATTAATCATGTCGGCAATACCCTGAATACCTTGGCGTAATACGCTGTCAGCCAACTGGAACGCCTGCTGTAAAGTGGCCGTCTTGTTACTGGCCGTCAACAACCGCTGATTGGGCACCACGACCAAGGTATCGACGTATGGTCGCAATCGCTCAATACCACGCTCGGCCTGCTTACGGCGCTCGCGCCCCTCAAAATCGAATGGGCGCGTCACGACTGCCACTGTCAAAATCCCCAACTCATTGGCGAGTCGCGCAATCACCGGCGCAGCACCTGTTCCGGTACCACCGCCCATACCAGCCGTGACAAAAACCATGTCTGCACCACGTAACGCTTCAATTAAGTCAGATGCAGACTCCTCGGCGGCTTTTTCTCCGACGATTGGATCATTACCAGCCCCAAGCCCTTTGGTCAACTTGTCGCCAATTCGAATACGCGTCGGTGCTACAGATTTTTGCAGCGCCTGTGCATCAGTATTTACCGTAATAAAATCAACATTCTGCACGCCGTCAGCAATCATGCGATCAACCGCATTTGAACCGCCACCACCGACACCGATGACACGGATGACTGCGACTCGCTCGTTGATTTCCAGTGGGTTGTGTGGCATCTGAACCTCCATCGCAGTGGCTATATCTATCTCAATGGCACCCTCTCCCCCAGCGCCGCGCTATAGATACCGTCAAAACACTACTTTGCAATCATTTTGTAATTATACTCATATATTATACTACACAAGTTTCTATTTGTGTATAGAATACATCATTTTTTTGCAGGTGTTTTGCTGACCAACTCCAAATCAACGTACCATACACCAATCTTGTGCATCTATAAAACACATTTTCAACGATATACATCATTATTACTACAAATAATAGTAATTATTAGATGGCACAAAACGACATATTAGTTTCATACAAATCAGCAATATTGAGTGTTACATTCGTAGTAATAGTGCGTAATTGTAGTACATTTATTATTTACAATAACTTCATTAAAAAAACGACTATGCATGCAGTTTTGCGACACAAACACGTACAAGATAGTGCGATTTATGTATACTAGAGTGGCACAAAGCACGGTATTTTGCATGAAGACAGGAGTGCAGGGGTATTAAACGCAATATTTAATTATGTAAATTATTCACAGAATATATGACAGGCATGAATGCGACCTAGGGCAAAAACTCGCGGAGCCACATCTTAAAGCGTTCATAGATTTCGACCCAGCGGCTATCCTCTTCGGGGCCGCGGACATCGATCCTGCCATGATTATAACCCCAGCGAATCAACCCCAACGCAGTGGCATAGGCAGGTGATTTAAGATCATGGCCATGAATATCAGGGACGGTAGCAATACGCACCGGAGCACTCAGCCGTTCATAGAACAAGCGATCAATGCGTTTGAGCTGGGCACCGCCACCAGTCAACACGACTCCCCCAGCATATGCGCCATCATAGACACTGCGATCAACCTCACGAATCATAAACTCGATAAGCTCATCACACCGCGATTGAATGCACTCATTAAACTGCAAGCGACTGATATTCATCCGTTCGCCAGGGCGAACGCCCTCGACCTCGAGCAAATCATTGTGGCGATGTGGGTCAGCAATAGCCTCACCGATTTGGCGTTTGTTGGTCTCGGCCGAGTGTGGATTGAGTTGGAAGGTGATGCTGATATCATTGGTAATAGTCTGGCCGCCAATCGGAATCATTGCCGTATGCCAGACGTTGCCTCGGGCAAAAAATGCGAGACCAGTCGTACCGCTGCCAATATCAACTACAATCACGCCGTTATTTCGCTCATCCTCAGTCAACACGCCTTCGGCAGCAGCGATTGGTTGCAACACGATGTCATCGATTTCGATATTGCTTTGACGCACGATATTGATGATATTCATGATAGCCGACGAATCACAGACCACCACATGGATATCAACTTCGAGACGCAATCCAGGCATCCCAATGGGATCATGCACTTCAACGCCATCAAGCACATACCGATACGGCATCACATGTAGTTGCTCAATCGTGGGTGCTAATGCTTCGGCCTGCGCTGTTTCGACCGCCCGCAAAATATCCTCACGCGTCACCGTGCCGTATCCTGACGAGTTGGTCGGTGGGCGAGCAATTGCGACCGCACCATCACGGACATATGAACGAATATGGCGACCAGTAATCGAGACAAACGCTGACTCGATACGATATCCAGCCATGATTTCTGCTTTGTTGATACTCGAGTTGACCGCACGTGCCGCTTCATCGATGTTGACAACGATTCCACGTTCAACCCCTTTGGAGGGTACATCGCCGTATCCGAGTACCGTAATAGCATTATTGGAATCTATTTGCGCAATGATTGTAATGATTTTGGTCGAACCAATATCAATAGCGGCAATGTTTCGCTGTGGCATATCGTATCCTCACCTTTTATGGTTCTATGGTTGTTGTATCGGTGATTGGCCCGCTGGTCGGTGCCAAGAACATAACCGGGATATCGAGACGATAATATGGCGTCAACGGTCGCAGATCAGCGAAGGCAAACTGCGTATTCGACTTTTGGAGTGATGCAAGTAAGGCTATCTTCTCGTCGAGGCGATCGCGCATACCGATAAGCACCAATTGATTACTCGCAGTACGCACGCTCAGGCCACGTTGATCGTGCCAGCTAATCTGGTTAATTGCCACACCAGCATCAGCCGGAAGGCGCAGATAAACATCACGTGCCAATGACAGGACCTCGCTATCAATCATATCTCCAGCGACGAGCGAGTTATTCTGTTCATCATGGATGACTAAGGTATCAGACAACACCACAGCAGTATCAATACCGAGCACTTTGCCTTCGGGATCAACGATGAGATACCAATCACCACTCTTCCAGCGGATTTCGCTTTGTTGTTCACGCAGTACAACCCGTACGGTATCAGGGAGTTGCACATAGACCGATGCGCTAATCACATACGGATTTGTCTTAAGCCGGGCAGCGATGGCCTCGTCATCGACTTGCCAGATCGGCATATCAATGACATTGGCAATCTCGCTGACACGCTGGGTACTCATCGTCGTAGCCCCTTCGACCACGATTGTACGGACAAAATATGTGTTTGACCACATCATGGTTATCGTAAAGTACAGCACAATGACAAGCAGCATGACGCTCAATGGTCGTCCACTCACGATAAATGCACGGAGACGTAACCGCATACCGGGTCGCACCTGTGCACCACGTCGCACACCGGATGACGGCGTATCTTCAAATGAACGGCGACGCTGCGAGCTCACACTATCTACCCTTTCGCACGGGGACCGCGTTCGATTGCCAGTGATACCAGGCGTTCAACTACCTCGGGATACGAGATTCCGCTCGCCTGCCACATCTTGGCATACATGCTCATCGGCGTAAAACCGGGCATGGTGTTAATCTCACTGAGATAAAAAATGTCGTTTTCTTGATCAAACAAGAAATCAACACGCGCCAAACCTGCCCCATCCACTGCCTGAAAAGCCTGCAATGCGAGCTGTTGCACTGTAAAGACTTGTGCCTCAGTTAAATGGGCTGGGACGACGATTTGCGTCGCATCGTTCAGATACTTTGCATTATAATCATACCACTCATTGGCCGGAATGATTTCGCCTGGGAGACTCGCCTCAGGGATGTCGTTGCCAATAACACTAACCTCGATTTCTCGCGCTGTAACGCCTTGTTCGACAATAATACGGCGATCATATTGTGCGGCGAGTTGCAACGCATCCAACAAATCTGTACGTTGCTTCACTTTGCTAATACCTACGCTACTACCCATATTCGCAGGTTTTACAAACATCGGGTACTGCAAGTGCTGTTCAAGTTCAGCAATTACGCCATTAGGATCCTGTTGTACCCGGGTAGCACGCACCAACGTCCACGGTACGATTGGGATGCCAGCCGCACGGAACGCCGCCTTTGACATGGCTTTATCCATCCCTACTGCCGAGGCGAGCACGCCACATCCGACATAGGGGATGCCCGCCAAATCAAGCAATCCTTGAATGGTACCATCCTCGCCAAACGGACCATGCAACACTGGGAACACGACATCGAGCCCTCGAATCGTCTGTTGCACATCATATTGGCCACGGAGCATCAAGGCCGGAGACGCAGTAATTCCTGCCGGTGTGGTCGGTGCTTGCACGTGGTGGCCGCCACCGGGGAGGAGGTGGCGATCGGACAACGACTCAAGCGTCGCAAGGACATCGCCACCAGCTAGCCACTGGCCATCTTTGCGAATGCCAATTGGCACGACCTCGTAGCGTTGTGGATCGAGTCCAGCCATGACGGCCCGTGCCGATACCAACGACACTTCGTGCTCGCCTGATTGACCACCAAATATCACCCCAATGCGCATACGTTGCATCGTCGTTCGCTCCTTCTGACCAGTCAGCACCGGCCCTCTACCACGATTCACCTAATAGCTGTACTTCGGGCTCCAGTGAGACCCCAAACTCGCGGAGCACGACCGTGTGCACATGACTCACAATGGCCCGCACATCGGCACTCGTTGCGCCGCCGTGATTCACGATGTAATTCGCATGTTTCTCCGCAATCATGGCACCACCGTGACCATACCCTTTGAGACCTACCGCCTCGATGAGGCGCCCAGCGGAATCGTTCGGTGGGTTTTTGAAAACGCTGCCACACGATGACCCTTGTGGGGTTTTGCTCCGGCGCAACGCCGCTGTTTGTGCCATCGCGGCGCTCAGCCGATTCGGATCATCACGCACGAGTTCCACCGTGGCCGCCACCACAATCGGACCAATCTCGCCAACATGCATGCCATCACGCATACACGGCGCATTCTGGCGCTTGATGGCACTCGTGCGGTAGGCAAATGCCAATGTATCTGGCGGACAAGAGACTAACACGCCGTCTTGCCACAGCTGCACCTGTGCGACGCTTTGGGCCATATCACCACCGTAACAGCCCGCATTGCCGTAGACCGCCCCGCCGAAGGTACCGGGCAAACCCTCGGCCCATGTCAGCCCAGCCCAGCCCGCATTGCTGAGTTGCCGAACACTGCCTGCCATTGGCGCACCTGCCCCAATCGTGATGCGTGCGGCGTCTGATTGCACATCAATCTGCATCGAGGTATCGCGCATGCGAATCACGACACCAGGCAAACCGTGGCTGCTAATCAACATGTTGCTGCCACCGCCCAAAATCCAGACGGGCAGGTGGTGTTGATCGGCAAACGCAATGGCCTGTACAACACCGGCTGGCGAACGAACACTCGCCAGATAGCGCGCCGGGCCACCGATACGCCACGACGTCATCGGTGCCAAATCAACATGTTCGCTGATAGTCAGTTCCGGCAATGACATCGGTTAGCGCTCCAATACCTGTAACACCCCAGGTCCAACCCGGGTACCGTCACCGGCACTCATGGTGATGAGCACATCACCCGTGTTGAGCTGTGTGGCCAAATAGGCGATGCTCTGATCGACATCGCCACTCGCAACCACATCGGCATGATTAATTGACTGCGCCAACCACTCGGCGTCAACGCTAGGGATGGGTTGCTCACGAGCCGCATATATTGCGCCAATCAGCACTTTGTCTGCATCATGAAACGCTTCGCGCCAGGCCTCAGCAAACATTTGGGTGCGACTATAGGTATGTGGCTGGACATAGGCGATAATCCGTTGCTGTGGAAAATGCCGGCGCGCCGCCGCTAACACCGCTTTGACCTCGGTCGGGTGATGGGCATAGTCGTCAATCACCTGCACACCGCGCGCCGTTCCCTTGTGCTCAAAGCGACGCCGCGCCCCGCGAAACATCGCAATCGCCTCGGCTGCACGCACAGGATCGGCACCTGCCATGATGGCAGCGGCATACGCTGCAACACTATTTGAAACATTATGTAATCCAACTAGGTGCGTTGTCAACGGCCGATATAAGCGCATCGCCAGTGATCGGCGATCATAGTGCCAGAGCTGGAACTGTTGCGTTGTGCCATCCACATGAATGGCACTTGCAGACCAATCTAAAGGAATCCGTGCACAGGCCACCGGGTTACTGGCCAAATCATCATCAATACCGTACCAACGTACGTTGGGACGATCGATGGCTGCACGCACGCCGGCGTCATCACCTGACACCAACACGCGCTCAGCATGTGGCACTTGATTAACAAACTGGCGGAACGCATCGACATACACATCAAGCGTCGGATAGATATCGACGTGGTCGAGCTCAAGCGTCGTGATGACAGCAATATCTGGGGTTAATGCCAAAAAAGTCCGGTCATATTCATCGGCCTCAATCACAAACGGCGCATCCGGGTTGCCCCAAGCCGCGCTACGCGGCAAATCGGGCACTTCGGCGCCGAGCAAATAGCCAGGTGCCCGTCCCGAGTGATGAAGTGCAAGGGCAATCATGGCACTCGTGGTCGTTTTGCCGTGGGTGCCGGCCACCGCCACAATCCGCCGTTGTGTCGACCATTCACGCCACAAATCATGACGACGCAGACACGGAATCCCGCGCGCCACCGCCGCATCAAGCTCGGGATGTGGTGGCCGCACCGCCGAGGTGACAATCACCGCATCGGTATGATCGGGCAATGGATGGGTATGGCCAAGCCGGATTATCACACCACGGGTCTCCAACGGTGTCCACGCACTGCTACGATTGGCATCGCTACCACTGACGGTATGCCCCTGATCAAGCAATATGTGGGCGATCGCGCTCATCCCAGCGCCACCAATACCAACGATGTGATAGTGCATGTCGTTATCCCTTTGATATGCGCTGTAATAGCTGTGCCATGTGCATTGCTGCATCGGGGCGGGCCAGACTCGTCATGGCGGTACGCATGGCGGTACGGGCTGTTGTATCCGTCATCAGGTGCATCACCGCTGGCAGCAGATCCTCAGCAAGACGCGTATCGCTGACTTTGTAGGCCGCATTGTGGCGCACCAAATAGTCGGCGTTCTCGTCTTGATGTACATACGGATATGGCACCAAAATCGCCGGGAGTTGGGCTGCGGGTAACTCACCGAGCACCGAGGCACCACTACGACAGACCGTAAAGTCCGCCGCCGCTAGGGCTGCCGTCATTGTTACCGCACCATCGGCGGCCAAGTATGGATAGAGGTGATACCGCGCCTGGAGCGTCGCAGGGAGGTGCTGTTTGTAATCGAGGAGCGTCGCTTCGTCACCCTCACGCCCACACACATGGAGCACATGCGCATGCGGCAAGATGTGGGGCAAAAGTTCGGCCACGGCCAGATTCACACTGCGCGCCCCGCGACTGCCACCGTAAACCAACAGCAGTGGGGTATCAATGGGGATGTGGAGTTGCTGACGGAGCGCAACGCCTGCCTCGGGATGAATAGTGGTGCGCACCGGATAGCCGGCAACGGCCAATTGACGGCGATTGTCACGCCAATCGATGGCATTCACTGCCGTTAACTGCAAATATGGGGCGGCATCGGGGATACTCCCGAGCGTGACGGTGGCGAGGCGTGAGAGCAGACGTACCGCTAACCCTGGCACCACATCCGGCAAATAAATGGCGCGTGGCACGCGCATCACCCACGCTGCCACAAACAGCGGGACACACACATACCCGCCCGTGCCGAAGATGGCCACTGGGCGTTCACGTCGCACCAGCTGAATCGCTTGGACGACACCGCGTAGCAACCGAACGACGTTCTGCAGAAGTGCAACTGCGCTCCGGCCACGCACTGCCGCCGCATCAATGGCATAGAACGGCAATGCGCTCTCACGGCGCACCAAGTCACCCTCCATACCATCAGGGCTACCAACATAGGCGACGCGTGCATTACCGGCGTGGTCGAGGGCGCTTGCTACCGCCAACGAGGGGTAGACGTGCCCACCAGTCCCCCCGCCCGAGACCAGAAACAAAGGTTTTGAATGCGTTGAATTGCTCACTGACGCGCCTCGCCATGCTGATTTGATCGTGCTCGATCAAGGTGTACTTCGAAATGTTGAGCAAAATCCCTACCGCTACCATGCTCATCATCAGCGATGAACCACCATAACTCAAGAACGGCAAGGTGATACCGGTAAACGGTACCAACGTGGTGACCACGGCTAGATTAATAATAGCCTGAAAAACCAACCAAATGGTCAGACCAATTGCTAATAATGCGCTAAATGTGGTGGGGGCCGAACGGGCAATCCGGAATCCTCGATAGGCCAGGAACGCAAAACACCCTACTACGAACAACGTCCCAATCAGGCCGAACTCCTCACCAATAATCGCCAAAATCGTATCGGTAAACGACTGGGGCAACCATAAGTACTTTTGACGCGACTGGCCCAACCCCGTCCCGAAAATCCCACCCGATGCCAACGCGTAGAGCGAATGCAACGGCTGGAATCCGGAACTGCTATAGTACGCAAATGGATCAAGCCAGGCGTTAATACGCTCAAGTCGATACGATGCTACCGTAATCGATAGCACGAACATGATCATACCAAGTACTGCCACACCCAACAGATGCAAGATGTTCGCACCAGCAATAAAGTAGATGAGTGCCGACATCGTCACGATGACCACCGTTGACCCTAGGTCACGGCCGACCATCACGAGCGCAGTGATGATTCCTAATATCACACCAAACGGCAAAATGCCCGTCGTCAGATTCGTTAATCGGCCACTCCGCCGTGACAACCAGCTCGCCAAATAGACAATCAGTGCAAGTTTGGCAAACTCAGACGGTTGAAAGCTAAAGAAACCAAGGCGAATCCAGCTCCGCGAGTTATTCACCTCGGTCATCTCACGTGGCAATACGAACCCCGTCAGAAACAACAGTACAATCGCGCCGATCAACATGTGGAGTGCATATCGACGCCACATCCGATAATCGATGCGTTGCACAATCAACATCCCTATCGAACCGATAATGGCCGCAAAGAGTTGGCGAAACATGTAATAGAAGCCATTATCGTGATTGACAAAGCCCTCAACAAATGATGAACTATAGACCATCACTAAGCCAAACGGCACCATGAGTCCAATACAAATCAACAGCTGATAATCAGGTTGATGCTTGACGCGTTCGGTATGACTCGTGGCAATGCTGCCCGTTGTATCGCTCGTACTCATGCTTGTGCCTCTCCTGCGATTTATCCAAAGTCAACCGCGGGGATGACGGTGGCGACCACCGCAAACAACACCACAAAAAATGCCCCTACGCCATACCACGCCCATGTAGGAATGCGCCGCACCGGATGCATCTCGCCGTCAGCGCTCCACACCAGTTGCATGCGCGGCATCAAACAAAATCCTGTCACTAATCCACCCACAAAACCACCGATATGCGCCATGTTGTCGATATTTGGCGCATTCAGCCCAATACCGATATTGATAATTGCCATAAACAAAATGTTGGCAATGTACTGTCGTGCATCACCACCAAACACCTTGCGATTCAACAAAAAGAAGACCAGCGATGCTCCCACGAGGGCAAACACTGCCCCCGAGGCGCCAACCGACGGATTTGCCGTAAAGACATACGATGCTACGCCACCTGCAAAGCCACCAATGAAATAAATAAACAAAAAGCGTTGTGAACCGGTCATACGCTCGACATCAGAGCCGATCGAACTAATCGCCAACGTGTTAAACACCAGATGCAACACACCACCATGCAAAAACATCATCGTCAAAAAGCGATAATACTGATCGGCTGCAGCAATGGCAATGTTATCCTTGGCACCCCAAATCAACAAAATCTCTGTCACAGGCATTGATTTATACCGAATGCCGATCCAGTCCAACACGGCGGGAATCAGATAGACCGCAATATTCAACGCCATGATAATTCGCACAAACGGCGTACTATCTTGCCAAAAGCGTTGAAGACCACTAGTTAACGGTGACGGTGACGCGCTCATCATGCCTCCTCGGCGCATACATGCGCCACAATTCGGCGGAATTCATCGCCGCGGTGAAATTCATTGCGGAACATGCCAAAGCTCGCACATCCCGGCGACAACAAAATTGTCGCTGGTCGGATATCGATGGCATGTGCATGGCGAATGGCTGTCTCGAATGAATCAAACACACCCTCAATCCGATCGCTCAGCCCAGCATCACGGAGCGCCTGCTCGAGTCGTGTCGTCGCAGTCCCTTGTAATAGCACAACCTTGGCGACATGCTGATACGCAGCGTGCGCAAGTTGGTCAAATGCAAGTTTTTTATCGGCACCACCGGCTATCCAGATAATCGGCTTGGGCATACTTTCGAGCGCCACAATCGCCGCATCTGGCATGGTGGCCGCCGTATCATTCACAAACGTATGGCCGGCATGTGTCATCACGTGCTCTTGGCGATGGTCAACACCGACAAACGTCCGGAGCGCAGGGGCTATCAAAACTGCCGGCATGCCGCTCCGGATGGCCACCGCAACCGCCATCGCCACGTTGGCCAACTGGTGCTGCCCAGCAATCTGTAAGTCATCACGGTGTGCAACGGTCACAACGCCGTCGGGAGTCGCCACCTGCAACGTGTCATGATCCCACCATACCGAACCCGGGGTGGGCTGACGCAGTGGCGCGCTATCGCTCCAACAAATCTGGCCAGGCATGGTTGTCGCCAACTGCTGGAGCACAGCATCACTATCGCGCAGCACAAGCGTATCGCTGGCACGCTGATGACGGCCAATCGCCGCTTTGGCATCGATATAGGGCTCCATAGTGCCATAACGATCAAGATGGTCTGGGTGGATGTTGGTAATTGCTGCGAGCTGTGGACTCAGACCTGCCGCATCGAGCCCTTCGAGGACAAATGACGAGAGTTCAAGCACAACCAGTGTATCAGGCGTAATCGTAGGCAACTGTGCTAATGCCGAAATACGCATGTTGCCGGCGAGCACCGTATCACTGCGCCAACTCCGCAAAAGGTGTGCGGTCAATGTGGCGGTTGTAGTCTTGCCTTTGGTGCCGGTAATACCGATGATGGGCGCCGGACACTGGCGAAAGAAGAGGGTCATCTCCATCTCGACCGCTGCGCCAGCTGCCCGCGCAATAGCCACATACGGTGAGCTTGCCGGCACGGCGGGATTTTGCACCACGATGTCGCAAGTGGCAAAATCGACGTCGCGATGCTCACCAAGTACGAACGTAACCGGCAGATCGGCTAAGGCATCGATTGATTCACGCAACACATCTGGGGATCGCAAATCGGTGACCGTCACGACGGCTCCCTGCTCAGCACAATAACGTGCAACGCCGAGTCCACCTCCATGGACACCGAGCCCCATCACGGTGACTTTTTTGCCGCGTAAATCCATAACTCCCCCAGCGTTGTCTACTCTTGGACTGACTGACTCACTGCCTGGGTTGGCACTACCTCTTGCTGCACGAGCTGAGGCTGGTCAAAGGTCAATGCAAGCGAAATGCCCAACAACGATGCAATCATGGTAATCATGACAAACCGCTGGGTGATTTGCGTTTCGCTCCAGCCGGTCAACTCAAAATGATGGTGCAACGGCGCCATGCGGAACAAGCGCTTGGGCGTACCCGTAAGCCGACGCGTCAATTTGAAATAGGCCTTTTGGGAGGCTGATGACAATGTCTCGCCCACGAACACAATCCCGATAATTGGCAATAACAACCATTGTTGCGACTGTAAGGCAATCACCGCCAGCACTGCACCCAGCGCCATTGAGCCGAGATCACCCATGAACACCTGCGCTGGATGCGCGTTGTACCACAAAAATGCCACACATGCGCCAACCAAGGTAAAGCTCAACGTCATTAAGTTGGTGAACTCGCCGTTCAGAAATGCAATTACGCCGTAGGCACCAAAGGCAATCGCCAAGTTCCAGCCGGCCAAACCATCAAGTCCATCGGTGATATTGACGGCATTACTCGTGGCGACAATGATGAATGCGGCCACCGGAAAGAACCAAAACCCGATATCATACGACCCCACAAACGGGATTCGTACAAGGCCTGAGTGGGCCAAGCCATATGGCTGTGGTAAATACAACACCAAGCTGATTAATAACGCCAAAAGAATCTGGAAGGTAAGTTTGACACCCTCGGTAAACCCATACTGCTCTTTGGCGGATTTTTCGAGGGACAAATAATCATCGACGGCCCCCAGAATGCCATACAGCACCATGGTGGCCAGGGGCAACAACATTGACCAACGGTCAACCAGATTAAAGGCAATCGTCAACAAGATGACTGGCACAATAATCATCACTCCGCCCATGGTCAACGTGCCCATTTTGACTAAATGGGATTCGGGACCATCAACACGAATACGCTTGGCGATTTTGTGCTGACGCAACATTGGCAACAGAAAGTAGCCAAAGATCAACGTCACCACAAATGCGCCGGCCGCAAGCAATAATGCACGCGACATATCTTGAACGAGTAATGCACGGAGTGTGTCTTGCACAATAAACCCCTTACCTCTTTGATGACACGGTACTCACTCACCACCCAATGCCATCTGCTGGCATCGGCCCCCGGGTCATGAGCACCTATGGCTGCAATGCAAAAGCAACCGCAACAAACGCACACGCCATGGCAACCACTACAAACCGTTGCGTGATTTGTGGATTACTCCAACCTCGCAAGCGCAAGTGATGATGGAGCGGCGCCATCGCAAAAAGTCGCACCGGCGTACCAGTACGCCAACGAGACCACTTAAAATAGGCCACCTGCACAAACGACGATAGCCCCTCAACCACAAAAACGGCACCGATGATTGGCAGTAATATCCACTGCTGTGATTGTAAAGCAATCATGGCGAGCACTCCACCTAACGCCATCGATCCCAAATCCCCCATGATGACCGGCGCCGGATAGGAATTAAACCACAAATATCCCGCACAAGCCCCAACCAACGTAAAACTCAGTGCCATTAGGTTGGTGAATTGACCGTTGACAAAGGTGATGACACCGTATGCAGCAAACGCCACCAATAATGTCCAACCCGACAGACCATCAATACCATCTGTAATATTAACCGAATTTACCGTGACCCATATGATAAAAGCGCCAATTGGCACAAAATACATACCAATGTCAATAAATCCTAACAAAGGCACCCAGGTTACCCCGGCATGAGCAAGCCCCAATGGTTGTGGCAAATACAGAATCGCACTTGCAACGACGGCAATCAACATCTGCAAGGCACCTTTAACCCGCTCAGTCAAGCCGTAATTCTGAGACGTCACCGAGGTCAATGAATAATAATCATCGACCAGACCCAGTGCCGCATAACTGACCATCACTCCAAGTGGTAAGAGCATCGACCACCGATCCACCAGATTGAAGATCACCGTGATTATCACCACTGGCACCACAATCATGATGCCACCCATGGTGAGTTGGCGATAGGAACGTACTTGCTCTATCGTATCATCACGATCGCGCTTAAGCAGGTTCATGTAGCGCAACACGCGCAACCATCCGCGACCAGTGAGTAGCACAAACAGTGCAGCCACAACCGCCAAAAGGAGCACGCGTGCCACGTCATGTACCAACAGAGTGCGCAGTATATCGAGCATCAAAGCCTCCACCCCGGCAATAGTCGCAAGCCATGTTATACAGCATCAGCGCGTATAGTCGCAACAAGATCTTCCATTTGCATGGCACGCGAGCCCTTCACCAGCACACAGTCGCCAGGCTGAATGATACCGTGCACAACTGGTATCGCGCTAGCCGTATCTGGTGCAAAGTAAACGTGTCGCATGCCAAGGCGCTGGGCTTCTGCGCCAATCCAAGCACCACGGCTCCCCACCGCCACCAGCACATCGGCACAGCGCAGGGCTAGTTCACCGAGCACTCGGTGGGCATCTTCTTCGATATGACCTAGTTCACGCATATCACCCAACACTGCCACGCGTCGGCTCGACACCGTAGCGAGTAATTCAAGTGCTGCCTGCATTGATGTTGGGGCGGCATTATAGGTATCATCAATAATTTGGGTATGTTGTATGCCTTGGTAAATAACAAACCGCACTTGCGCAATATCATGGGCAATTGCTGCTTTGACGATCTCAAAAGGGATGCCAATTACCTCGGCTACCGCTATTGCCGCCAAAAGATTACGCACCTGATGCAGTCCGGGCGATGCCAGATGAAGTGTGCCACGATAGGTGTGACTCTCCACGCGAAAACGCGTCCCGGCCAAACCGAGCTGTTCGATATCAAGCGCACGCACATCAGCGTGTGCCGCAAAGCCGTAGCGTACCACGCGCGCCGGCGTCAACGACGCCATCACATCGACACGAGGGTCATCGGCATTCAAGATTGCCACACCATCAGCCGCAAGCGCCTGCACCAACTCGGATTTGGCCGCGGCAATTGCCTCGATGCTGCCCATTCGTTCGAGATGTGATGGGCCAACCGTCGTCACCACAGCGATATTTGGCCGCGCGATACGCGCAAGCAGCGCTATCTCGCCTGTGGCATACATGCCCATCTCAAACACGGCAGCTTGATGTGTAGCATCGATGCCGAGCGTCACTAACGGCAACGTCGACTCACTGTTGTAACTCCGGGGGGTTTTGTGGGTAGGCAGATGACGCGATACCACAGCCGCAATCATCTCTTTGGTCGAGGTTTTGCCGACACTGCCGGTAATCCCAATCACCCACGGCAGATCGTATTGTTGCCGATGCCATGCCGCCCAGCGCTGCAAGGCGTTCAATGGATGATCGACGGCCACAAGCAACATACCCTGCCACGTGTGTGGAATATGATACGGAGCAAAGACTGCAGTCCACCCGTGAGTTTGAGCGAGGTCGGCGGCACGCGCCTGATCGACAAGCGCCACCACCGCACCATTTGCGGCAGCTGCAGTCACGTAATCATGGCCATCAACTTTGGCGCCGACCAATGCGACAAATACACCCTCGGGTTGGGTCAACCGTGAATCAATCGCCACATCGCGGAGCGTACGCGTCTGCCATTCGGTGGGGATAATCGGTTCATGGCGCTGGTCCGGAAGTTGGACGCCCCACAACAAATCGCGTAGCGTTAGTTGCATTTATTCACCACCTATTACACCGGGGCGTTGGCCATCACCAACGAGTGCGTTGTTTGGCGCAATACGGTCGTATCGCATCAACTCGGCCACAATACGCCGATAAACGGGCAATGCGGTGCGTACGCCCCAGATGTCATCTTGTGGGCGATCGATTTTGACGAGCACGGCATAGCGTGGCACCTCGATGGGCGCCATGCCAACGACCGAACCAATGGTCTGATTTTCGTAGCCACCAAAGCCGTCAGGGATCGAGGATGTGCCAGTCTTAGCACCCACCGTAAACCCAGGTACCAGCCAGTTGGTATCAGGTTGACGCGCATTGACGTAGTGATTGGCAGAGCGCTGGAGCATCACGCGCACCCGCTTGGCCACATCGGGCGAGATAGGTCGTCCTTGTTCGCGCGGTTCGGTGACTTCACAATTGCCTTGGTTATCGCATTTCTGTTGCACGACATAGGGACGCATCATCACGCCGTTGTTAGCGACAGTAGCCGCCATGCGCACAATTTGTAGTGGCGTAGCACTGATACCCTGGCCGAACGAATTGGTGTTGAGATTGATAGGAGTGTAATACTGGCTATCTGGCTTCCAAAATAATCCAGGCGACTCGCCGGGGAGTTCGATACCGGTCAAGCGCCCAAAGCCAAATCCGTCGACTGCGCGATAAAACTCCGTCTCGCCAATCATTTCAGCAAACAAAATGGCGCCCACGTTGCTCGAATAGTAGAGCACGTCAGCTGGGGTAATCATGCCGTTGCCGTTTTTATCAAAGTTACCGAGATTGTAGTCATAGCGACGAATCACGCCGTTGTCCTCAACCTTGATATTCTCATCAAAGGCGTTGACCTGTAAGCCGGCAGCCACCGTCAAAATTTTGAAGGTCGAACCAGGCTCGTACACACCCGCAACTGATGGATTGATGTTGTACACCTCAGGATCGACTTTGCTGTAGTCGTTTGGATCAAATGTGGGGAAACTCGCCATGCCAAGGATTGCGCCCGTCTTGACATCCATCACGATTGCCGTCCCACCTGAGGCACCATGACGGACCACTGCAGTGCCTAGCTCTTTCTCGACCAGATGTTGCACAAATGGATCGATGGTAAGCGTCAACTCACTCCCCTGCTCGGGCTGGACGCGCTCGTATGGGCGGGCCCAAATCGGGTTTTGGTTGATGTCTACCTCGGCGGTGATGACACCATTTGTCCCGCGCAAAATCGCATCAAACGACGATTCGACACCGGCAATACCCACGCCGTTCAGGTTGGTGGCACCAATAACATGCGAGGCAAACTCACCTTGCGGATAAAAGCGGCGCGGTTCATAGACCAAATACAAGCTGCGTTCTTCGAGGATTTCAATTTTTTCGGCCATTTCGGGCGTCAACCAGCGCTTGAGTGACACCCATTCACGGCGAGTATCAATCAACTTGGCGAGGACCTGCTCAGATGGAATGTCAAGAATCGCGCCGAGTGTGACGGCCAGACGTGCAGACTCATCCGCTGGCACCTGCTTCGGCACCACATACAAACTCTGACGCTCCACATCAAGTGCCAACACGTTGCCGAGACGGTCTTTGATGACACCACGGCTGGCCGGCACCTCAATGACTCGATTAATCTCAGCACTAGCCCGCTTGGCGTACCCTTGTCGATCGAGGATTTGGACATCGGCCAACTGCACGACAATGCGACCCAACAACAACAATGTGAGCACAAACACTGCGACGAGCCGCCAAGGATGCGCTAACACCGTCCGAGGTGCATCCTCAGTCAGCCCAGGTCGCACATCATTGTGGCTACTCATGGAGTCTGCTCCACTAATTGTGATACAACGATTTGTCCCTGTTCGTTCCGAAATACCATGTAGTACACCTCGGTATCTTGGACGGGAATCATGCCAGAATCAGCGGCGTATTTTTCGACGCGCCCAATTGATTGCCCATCGGCAATTTGCAATAACATCGATTTGTATTCGCGATCAAGCTTGGTCTGCTCGCGCAAAAGCTTGTCTATCTCATGGCCGGTCTGAGCCACACGTACTGTCTGGCCAATTGTCGCAATACCAAGGATGGCCAAAAAAATAGCCGCCACGATATACCCTCGGCTCGCCCCCATTTGCACATACCGACGTAGCTCCCACCGCTGACGACGGACCTGTTGCAACGGAAACAACTGTCGTAATGGGACAGCCATATGCTAACCTCGTGTTTCTTTGAACATGCAACGAATTCATTCACCAAGGAGTGGAGAAGCAATGTTACGACAATCTGTAGTATACCCTAATTCGGGTCTACTTGTCTACGCTCGATAACACGAAGCCGTGCGCTACGACTGCGCGAGTTGCTTCGTTGTTCGTCATCGGTTGCTTCACGCGGTTTGGGGGTTAATATCTCGAAGTCGGCTCTGTCGTTCTGCAATGCGGCTGCCCGAAATGCATGTTTGACAATCCGATCCTCGAGTGAATGGAAGCTAATGATTGCCAGACGTCCCCCCGGCGCCAGCAACCCCAATGCCTCCGGAATAACAGTGGTCAAGCCGTCGAGCTCGCGATTGACTGCGATGCGCAAGGCCTGGAATGTGCGTGTCGCCGGATGAATGCGCCCATGTCGGCCACCGAGGGCCCTGGTCACAAGATCAGCCAGCTCAAGCGTCCGCGTAATCGGTTGTTTACGACGATACTCGCCGATAAACCGTGCAATACGCCGTGAACCACGCTCTTCACCATACAAAAAAATCACATCGGCGAGACGCTTTTCGTCGAGCGTATTCACCAAGTCGGCCGCCGTTGTTGGCCCGTCCGGATCAAGACGCATATCAAGCGGTGCATCGTGTTGAAACGAAAACCCGCGCTCGGGTGTATCGAGTTGATATGACGAAACGCCCAGATCCAACAAAATGCCGTCAACATCGTGCCAGCCACATTGTGCCACGAAACGCGCGATGTCAGCGTAGTTACCACGGGCAAGGTGCACGCGATCACCAAACTGCGCAAGCCGCACCTGCGCCGTCGCCAATGCCACGGGATCAAGGTCGATGCCGAGCAAGTGACTCTCGGTGCTGGCAGCGAGGATTCCCTCGGCGTGCCCGGCACCACCCAATGTCCCGTCAACAAAACGAAGCCCTTGGGATGGCTGCACGTAGGCGAGGACCTCCTCGCGCATGACTGACACATGATGAAAGGTGCTCATGAATGCTCGTGATTAGAATTTCAAGGTGGTTAACTGGGCCACAAGTTGGTCGGTCTCGGTATCCAACGTCGCCACAGTCTCCTGCCAGCGCGCTGGTGACCAAATTTCGAAGTACTTGTTGACCCCGACAATCACGACTTCGTCACCCTCAATGTTTGCATAGCCGCGCAAGTTTTGTGGGAGCAAAATACGCCCCTGCTTGTCGAGCGTGAATTCAGCCGCAGCCGAAAACAACAACCGTTGCAGATTGCGTGAATGGAGCTCGCCTGGCGGCAAATCACTGACCTGATCGGCCAACTTTTGCCACGAATCCATGGCCAAACCCATCACACAGTGGTCGTACCCGCGGGTAATCACGAGCCCGTCTTTCAATAACGTGCGGAACCGCGCTGGGATTGCCAGCCGGCCCTTGTCGTCTAGACTATGCTCGTATTCGCCGAGAAACATCGCGGCTCCTTACCAGTGTGATAGCGCAACTTTTAGTGCGTTATCCCCACTTTCCCCCACTTATCCCCACTTGTGTTTAGATTATATGAAGAAATGACAAAATATGCAAGTGGCAGAATATCGATATACCACGATGTTTTGGCGCAAATCATGCTACGATACAACCATAAATGATGGTAAAAACACCATGAATGTGCATTTATACGAGGGCAAAATGAGCGAACTTACGCATCTCAATCAGCATGGCGAGGCCCACATGGTCGATGTTGGTGCCAAGCCCGACCAAAAACGCCGAGCTACCGCCCGCGGCCATATCGCACTCACCCCACATACCCGCAGTTTGATTCTGAGTGGCGGACTCCCCAAAGGCGATGTACTCGCCGTGGCTCGCATTGCCGGAATTATGGCCGCCAAAAAGACCTCCGACCTCATCCCACTCTGTCACCCACTGGCGATTACTGCTGTCGACGTGAGCTTTATACCTGATGAGCATGGGATTCAGATTGAAGCAACCGTGGCGACAACCGGCAAAACCGGCGTCGAAATGGAGGCGCTCACCGCCGTCAGCGTGGCCACCCTCACGGTCTACGACATGTGCAAAGCCGTCGACAAACAGATGGTCATCAGTGCTATTCACCTCGTCGAAAAGACCAAAAGCGACCTCACCTAACAATAACCCCCGCGTGCCCGTGAGGCACGCGGGGGTTCAACACACATTACATCAACGCACAATCATTATGGAATCGTAATCTGCCCAGCACTGTTACTGCCCCACGCCACCACACTGCCATCAGCAAGCACTGCCAACGAGTGGTTCGCACCAGCTGCAATCGCAACCGCATTCACCACAGTGGCAGGGACTGTTGACTGGCCTGCGCTGTTATTGCCCCACGCCACCACACTGCCATCGGCAAGTAACGCCAACGAGTGATTTGCCCCAGCTGCAACCGCGATGGCGCTATCGCGCAGATGTGGAATCGTCGCCAACCCAAATGCACTGTTCCCCCACGTCACAATCGTCCCATTCGCTAATATCGCTAATGAATGATTTGATCCAGCAGCAATCGCCACTGCATCAGCGACCAGAGCAGGGACCGTCACTTGCCCGAGTGTATTGTCACCCCAAGCGACGACGCTCCCATCAGATTGGAGTGCCAATGAGTGCATACTCCCCGCTGCAATCGCAGTGACAGAGGAGAGAGATGCAGGGATGGAGATTTGGT
>JBKCLM010000153.1:0-34549 GCA_046300655.1 Chloroflexota bacterium
GCCGGTGGTAGCGCCACTCGACCCGAGTGTGCAGGTCGATCCCGAGCTGATTGCGCGCCTGCAACAGCACGGCCGATTGGCGGGCCGCCTGACGGGCAGCGGCGCGGTCGCTGTCGATCACGGTTACGGCGCCGATGGCGACCTCTACCGTACCGCGCGGGCGGCCGGCCACATCCTCGCCGGCGCCGATGTAGTCGCGGATGAAGGGGATGACGTCGGGGTTGGCCGATCCGCCGATTTTGACCTCGTCGGCCAGCTCACCGGCCACGGCACACAATTTGGCACCCCACGAGCCGACCATGATCGGGATTGGCCGGCTAGGCAGCGGGTAACCGGCCCTGACATGGTCGGCAATCTGGTACACCTTGCCGTGGTAAGCGGCGGATTGGCCACTCCAGAGCAACTTGATGATGTCGATGCTTTCACGAATCGCCTGAATCGGCTGGCGTGGCTCGCTGATGCCGTGATCGCCCAGCCAGGCCCCGCGTGAGATGCCGAGGTACGATCCGGCTGGTGCCACGTCGTCGAGCAGTGCGGCGTCGGCGGCCATATCAATCGGTGCCATGCGCGCCGGTGAGACGGCCGCACTGCCGAGCCGCGCCCGGGTGATGTGCGGCGCCATCAGGATGAGCGGCCCGTAGCTGGGGTGATACGGCGCATCGCAGTAGACGCTGACGCGGTCGAAGGCGTATTGATTGACGTGCTTGGCGAGGGCGATGTAGTCGCTGGCGCGCTTGTTGGTCTGGAAGGCAATGCTTATCTCTGGCACAGGCACTCCTACTACGTCAACTCGGTGCTGTCCATGGTGTGCTGGCGGATGCGCTCAATCTGCATAATCAGGCGCTCCTCGGGGTCGGGGCAGGCAATCAGTGTATCGCGCTCGAGCCAGTCGTTGGCGGCGAGCAGGCGTTGCTTGGCCGGGATCAGCGGCATGATGGCTGCCATGGCGTACAAGCAAAAGTGCTTGCCGGTGGGGATTTGTACTTGGCTGCTGTTGACGACCTCAAAGTAGTCGCCGATCTGGAGCCCACACACCGAACGCCCCTCGATGGCCACGACCGTCACCCGAATGTCGTGAATGCTAAATGGCAGACTCATTGTCAATCCTTGGGTCGGTGCAAGGCCACGCCTTGCACCGACGGCGTTACAGACGAATTACCACGAAGGTCCCATCTCGCCCTTGCGCGTTTTGCGCCCATACGAGAGCTCGGCGCCGCCCGACAGGTAGTGGTCGACACCGGTGGTGAAGGTGGCTTCGGCGGCGATGAACAAACACAACTTGCCCGCCTCTTCAATCGTACCCATGCGCCCCATCAACTGAGCGTTGTCGCCGTGCTGGCGGGTGGTCACAGGGTCATCTGAGGCGTCGATGCCAGCCTGCCAGAGTGGGGTGTAGATGTTGCCGGGTGAGACACAGTTGACGCGCACATCGTAGCTGGCCTCGTCGATGGCGAGTGCTTTGGTGAATGCGGTAATGGCGCCTTTTGTGGCCACATAGGTGGTGGCGTAGGGCTGGGCGATTGTACCCACCAAGCTTGACATATTAATGATGTTACCCTGCACCTTGCGGATGTGGGGCAAGGCGAATTTGCAGGCAGCGAAGATGCTGACCAGGTTGAGTTCGAGCAAATCACGGAAGTCTTGAATCGAGAATTGGTCGATTGTCCGTGTCGGTGGGTGCCAGCCGGCATTGTTAATCAGACAGTCGATGCGACCGTATTTGGCGACAACTGCGTTAATCATCGACTCAATCTCACCCATGTTTGAGACATCACATTTAATAAACCAGGCACTGCCAGGGCGTTTGGCATTGAGTTCGGCCTCGAGTGCTTTGCCCTCTTTCTCATTGCGGGCACAAAACACCACCGTTGATCCGGCATCTGCAAAGACGCGCACACATCCCTCGCCAATGCCTTTGCTCCCGCCCGTGACAATCGTAATCTTGTCGGTGTACTGCATGCTCTCACCCTCCTTGGTGTGCTACTTCATTCTGCCTGAATGCGATGAATCTAGTATACCGCTTCTCGTTCACTTGTTGGTGAGTATGCGTATAGACAGCTTCCCTAAAATTTTCATAAATATATTGTGTAGTACGATATTATGTAGTATATTTTAGTCATTCGTTGTACAATCGCATTCGGTAAGCTTTAGGCAAAGTTTATGGTGCTAATCTTAAAAATAATAAATATTTACGCAAAAATGCGTTAATATATAGTAATCAAACTGTAAGATTGCGAGGAGTAAATGCGATACATTTTTGTGCACATTCCCAAAACAGCAGGGACATCACTGCTTAATGCAATTACCGAGCGATTTGGTGCGCACAATGTATTGCCGCAGTATGGTCATCGTCCGCCTCCACAGAGTTGGTGGCAGGGTGCCAAAGATAAAGCAATCGGCAACTTACGTCAGCAAGTATGGCCACATCGGTATGTCATCGGGCATGTGCCGGTGACGGAATACATGGACGAGCATTCGAATGGTGGGTATGTCAAGCGGCCTGAGTATCGGTACATGACGTTTTTGCGCAATCCGCTTGATCGTGCGATTTCGCACTACTATTACTGGCATCAAATCAACGAGCCACAGAACCCGCGTTGGTTGACGTTCCATACGGAGCAATGGACGCTTGAGGAGTTCTTGCTCAATCCTGATTTCAAGAACTTCCATTTGCGCTTTACGCGTGGGCTAGACATCGATGATTTTGATTTTGTGGGTGTGGTCGAGGAGTTTGCGCAGAGTATGAAGTTACTCGGGCGCATGTTCCCTGAGTTTGACAAGATTGAGGTATTGCAATCGCGCAAAACCAAATTCAAAGACACCGACTCGATTGCGAAGTTGCCACAGCGCGTCATGGATGAGTTCTATCAGTTGCACCACGATGACTATGTTGCCTACGAACGTGCTCGTCAGCGTGTGTTGCGCCAATCGGATGAGTATATATTCAATATCGCTTAGCTACATACATGAGTGGTTGATGTACCCCGCCAGTGATGCATACTGGTGGGGTTTTTGTTGACGCCAAAGCGTGCTCCGTGCTACGATACCCCTACACAAACGGCGTGGCAATGGAGTGCGCAATGATAGAAGCGATTCGACAGATTTATTGGAATGTCGGTGAGGTGCTTGGTAGCCTGACCGTGTATGTATCGGCGCTGGCCGCAATGCTGGTGCTTTTTTATGGGATTGTCCGCGATGTCGCCACCTGGCGCAAAGGACGCCCTGATGCGCGTCTCGATGCAATCGGCGATAGAGCATCTGAATTTGTCGTGCAAACGCTCGGTCAAAAGAAAACACTCCAAGATCGCAAGCCGGGCATGATGCATGCGCTGATCTTCTTTGGCTTCCTGGGACTCTTTATCGGCACTGACGTGATTGCCGTCGAAGAGGACTTTACCATTCCACTGCTCGGCCCAGATGCCGGCAAAATCTTGGTGGGCGATTATTACCGCGCCTACGAAACAATTCTTGATGCGATCGGCTTGGCCTTTGTCGGTGGGTTGATTTGGGCCTACTGGCGCCGTTACCACCAGCGTGAGGAGCGCTTGCACGAGCGTCAATACGATCGTGAGGCGTTGATTGCCTTGATTTTTGTGGGCATCAGTGGGTATGTCATTGAGGGCTTGCGCCTTGCCAACCAAGAAATCTCCGGTGTGCCAGTGTTTGAACAATCATGGGCCATTCAGTCGTTTGTTGGCTATGGCTTAGCCGTGGTGATGCGTGCAGTTGGGCTGGGGAGCGGGAGCGAAATCGGCTTGGGATTGCATCTCGTTTTGTGGATCACACATACCGTGGTATCGATGGCGTTTTTGGCGGCAATCCCCTTTACCGGGTTGCGCCACTTGGTCTATACGCCGCTCAATTCGTTCTTTAAACGCACGCGCCCGCGCGGTGCACTGGCGCCGATTGCGGATTTCGATGCCGAAATCGAAAAAGACGAGCCCAAGCTTGGTGTCGCCACTATCAATGATTTGACGTGGAAGCAACGGCTCGACCTTGATGCCTGTATGAGTTGTGGCCGCTGCCAGTCGGTTTGTCCGGCGCATGCCTCGGGCTCCAATTTGTCACCCAAGTTCTTGATTACCAAGATGGCCGATTTGCAGCGTGGTCATGCGGTGACGATGAAAGACGGCAGCGTCAAGACGGCCGAAGCCGAGACGAGTGGTCGTGGCGCATTTGATGCCATCAGCCTGCTCGAACAAGGCTTTTATGATGAGAACGAATTGTGGAGTTGTACCACGTGTGGCGCGTGTGTCGAGGAATGCCCGGCCATGATCGACCACGTCGATTTGATTGTCGACTTCCGCCGTAACCTGACCATGATTCAAAGCGAAGTGCCGAGTGGCGTTAAGCGCGTTCTCGACGGCATCGAGCGGGCCAACAACCCATGGCGCCTGCCACAGCGTGAGCGTGCCAACTGGGCTTCAGGCCTCGATATTCCTACCATGTCTGACAAGGGTGAGGCCGATGTGTTGTTCTGGGTGGGGTGTGCGCCGAGCTACGACGATCGCTCCAAAAAGACGGCTCGTGCCATGGCGCAGTTGCTCAAACAAGCCGACGTCGACTTTGCCATTTTGGGTGGCGAAGAGTGCTGCACCGGTGATCCGGCTCGCCGTATGGGCGAGGAGTTGCTCTTTAAGCAACAAGCCGAGACCAACGTGCAGACGCTGGGCCAGTACAAATTTAAGACGCTGGTCACCACCTGTGCCCACTGCTACAACTCACACCAGAACGAGTATGTGCAGTTTGGCGGCCGAGCTGGCATTGATTACCAAGTAGTGCACCACACCGACTATTTGGCGCAACTGGTACGCGATCAGAAGTTGCAGCCGGTCAATGAAGTCAACCAAAAAGTGGCGTATCATGACCCGTGCTATATCGGTCGTTACAACGATATTGTCGACTCACCACGTGAGCTGCTCCAGTCAATCCCGGGGATTGAGTTGGTTGAGGCGCCTGAGTACAATCGCCAGCGCGCCATGTGCTGTGGCGGTGGCGGTGGGAACGCCTGGCTCGAGGGCTGGGGCGACAAGAAGACCAACGTCATCCGGCTTGAGCAGTTGCGTACTGAGAACCCGGATACCATCGCTGTGGCTTGCCCGTACTGTATGGTGATGTTCGAGGATGCCGCCAAGAATACCGGCGTCGACGACAAAGTCGCGCGTCAGGATGTCGCCGAGCTCTTGCTCCAATCAGTCAAAACCGAGTAGTTTGTGATTGCAAACGCCCCCTGCGGATTCCGCAGGGGGCGTTTTTGTCGTACGCGACTAGTAGATGCCGAGCGACTGAATGGCAGGCAGAACGCTCGATTGCGTGATTTGTATGCGCACGGCAGTGGTAGTAATCCCATGACAACGAATCAAACGACGGTTGCCGATGGACTGTGCACTGATAATCTGTTGCCACCCACTGGGGGTCTCTGCATCAACCACAAATGCATCGACGCGTTGACCAAGTGGCAGATACTCGCGGATATCAATCACGTGAATCGTTGTCGGTTGGGCAAAGCGTACAGTGATATACGGGCTACTGTCAATAGCCGCCGGTGCCCAGTAGGTGTCGGGATTGTTGTCGGTTAGGGTCTGACTGCCGAGGTTGACATGATACCGCGACGACACGGTGACAGTCGCATGATGCACAAGATTGGTGGCAAAGAGTTGTTGTCGCTGTGTGTTGAACGCAATTAAAGCCGCGCGGTCGAGCTCATGCACCTGGCCACGTAGGTCAACGGGCAGGTTGACGAGTAGATTGGCGCCACGCCCTACTGAGGCGAAGTAGAGCTCCATCAGGTTCTCAGGCGTGCGCACCTTGTCATCCTCGTGTTGATGATAGAACCACCCCGGGCGAATCGAGACGTCGCACTCGGCTGGGAGCCATTGTGGGCCATGGCGCTCACCGCGATTGAGGTAGGCTGGATCGGCCAATCCAGGATAGAGGTTCGTGGTGTCGATGGTCGACCAGCATGGATCGCCGGCAATCCCCTTCTCGTTGCCGACCCAGCGTACATCGGGGCCAGCGTCACTGAAGATGACTGCGTCAGGCTGGAGTTCACGCACAATGGCGAGGGTTTGCTCCCACTCATAGTAGGTCTTGGCATCGATTTTGCGGACCTCGTTGGCTCCGCCGTAGTAGCCGTCACCGCCATTGGCGCCATCGAACCATACCTCGAACAGCGGACCATACTCGCTGAGCAGCTCGCGTAGTTGTTGACGGTAGTAGGTCAGATAGGCAGACCGACCGTACTCAGCGTGATTACGATCCCACGGCGACAAGTAGATGCCGAACTTGAGCCCAGCATCGGCGCAGGCATGTGCTATCTCGCGGACAACGTCGCCTTGACCGTTGCGCCACGCGCTTGATGCGACTGAGTGCGCGGTATAGCGTGATGGCCACAAGCAAAAGCCGTCGTGGTGTTTGGCGGTGAGAATGAGACCACGCATGCCACCGAGCTTAGCGCTTTCAACGATTTGTTGGGCGTCAAAGGCACTCGGGTTGAACGTGTCGGGTGTTTCATCGCCGAGCCCCCACTCACGGTCGGTGAATGTGTTGACCGTAAAGTGGAGAAAGCCGTAGAACTCAAGCGCATGCCAGGCGCGCTGACGTGGTGAGGGAGTTGCACCAAAGGGCTGTAGTTGAACAGTATGCATGCACATTCACCTATGCCTGTGCCACAGATCGTGCGAGGTTTTCGTAGCCGACCTCGAGCGCCCATAGGTTTTCTTCGTGGCCTTCGAACTCGAGCGATACGGTGCCGGTGTAGCCGGCCTTTTTCATGATGGTCAAACACTGCACGATGGGGACGACGCCAAACCCGACTACGGTGCCGGCCAAGTAGTTGCCTGCGCGTGAGGTGAACCAGCCTTTGCCGGGGTTAGGCAATGCGCCATCACGCACATAAAAGTCCTTGGCGTGGACATGGAACGCATACGGTGCCAGCTTGCCAAATGCAATCGCTGGTGACTCGTCTGCACACAAAAAATTGCCCATGTCGATGAGCAAGCCGAAGTTGTCGTGGGCCACACCACACACCAGTTGCTCGAGGCGGTCGGCATCCTGCACCAAAAAGCCGTGGTTTTCGACCATAGTTTTGATGCCATGGCCTATTGCATATTCACTGACTTCGCGGCAGGCGCGGATGAGCGTAGGCAGTGCATCGGCGAAGCTTTTGCGACGATGGTGTGGTGGAAAGCCAAAGGTGGCATCGTGGCGCATACCGGGCGAACCGAGGGCCACTGCCACGGCGATTTCGTCTTTGACGCGGGCAATCTCGCGGTCGGTATCGCCCCCGCTACCCGTCAAAAAATCGGCATCGATGGTGTAGTTGCCCACGGTAATGCCGATTGACTGACAGTGTTCGCGCAGTTGGCGTGCATAGGCGACACGGTCAGTCCCAGCGGGGAGACGGAGCGCTTGAACCTCAAACACGTCGTAGCCCATGGCTTTGGCACGTGTGGCAGCCTCGAGGTATGTCATACCGTTTTTCATGAGGCGGGCAAAACTATAGCTACTGATTCCGATCTGCATATACGTCCTCTGGTGAAATATATCGATGTTACCCAAATTGTACCCTAATGCATGCCTAAATGGAGAAGGGTAGACAGTATTTGTCTACCCTTCTCTGCGTATGGTGAATACTAGCGGTTGCGCAATTTCATTTCGCGGTCGATATCGCGTTTGACATCGCGTTCGGCGATGGCGTGGCGTTTGTCGTGTTGCTTCTTGCCCTTGGCGACGCCGACCTCGACTTTGACATATTGGTTATCAAAGAAGATGCGTAGAGGGACAAAGGTATAGCCTTGACGGCTTATCATACCCCAGATTTCGTTGAGTTGACGGCGTTTGAGCAGTAATTTGCGCTTGCGCGTCGGCTCATGATTAAAGTGGGTGCCAGATTGGCTATACGGGCTAATATGGGCGTCATACAACCAGGCCTCGCCGCTCTCGATACGCACGTAGCTACCGCGGAGCTGACAGCGCCCCGCCCGAATTGATTTGACTTCGCTGCCTGTCAAGGCGATGCCAGCAGTATAGCGTTGTTCAATAAAGTATTCATGAAAAGCATTGCGATTATCGGCAATCGTTTTACCCGAAAGTGCCTTGCGTTCAGTCCCCATTTTTTACTCCACAACCTATCTCTTTAAGAAGACAATAATACCACAACGAGAGGTATTTGTAACCTCTCGTCGTGAGTGACTGTATAGAGAGACGCTGTTAGGCCAAATGTTGTTGCAGTCGTTGTTCGATGGTCGTGCGATCGGGGATAGCCGAGATACCGAGCCCCTCGACGCTGGCAGCGGCGACCACAGCGGCAAAGTACGCCGCATCGATGGGGTCACGCGTCTCGTAGTAGCGGACAAACAGGGCCGCCGCAAAGACGTCGCCTGCACCAGTGGGGTCGCGTTCGATGGCAGGGTAGGCCGGGATGTGATGAAGCTTGCCATCCAGAAAGAGGTCAGCGCCGTTAGCACCGTGTGTGAGTGCCACAATCTGACAATGTTGGGCATACGACTCGGCGACGGTGTGATCGCCTTTGACATCCTCGATGCTCATGACCAAGATATTGACGCGTTGCAAGAAGCTCGCCGGTGGGTTGAACGGCAAATACTCAATCTGGCTGGGGAACGTGTGTTGCCAGCGGCGCATCATCCCCTGAGGTGTCATGCCGATGAGTGCATTGGGGAACGAGTCAACAATGGAGAGTGGCGTCTCGGCCAAAATCGGCCCGAGGTGCACGATCGGGGCGCCGCGCCATTGAGGTGGGACATCGTTGATGGTGAGTGGTTGGGCGTCGCCATGGAGTAGTTGGACGCGACCGTTGGGCGTGTAGCGGTTTTCGAAAATAGGGGCGAAGCTATGGGTGACACTGGCCACTGGGACCTCGCTGGGCCAATCATGTGGCAGGGTGGCTTGGGCTGAGACGATGGCAGGATGGTGGCCAAGGCGTTGGGCTGTGCGTGCGGCATACAGCGAGGTGCCGCCCGGGATGTAACTGCCGTCAGGGAGTAGGTCGCTCGTGATGTGACCAAGGATGAGATAATTCGGGTTCATGGGATACCACCTAATCCAAATAAAATAGCGGTCAGTAGCTTGTTACCACTGACCGCATGGGTACGCATTCAGCGTTGGGCATCAAGCTTTTTTGGCGGGGAAGATGACAATCTTGCGATTCTCGCCTTCGCCTTCACTCTCGGTGTAGACAGTCGGGTCATCACGGAGCGCCAAGTGAATGGAGCGACGATCTGCACCTGACATCGGTTCGAACGGATGTGGACGACCAGTTTGTCGGACGCGTTCTGCCATACGCTTCGCCATGCTCTCGAGCATTTCTTGACGGCGTTGGCGGTAATTACCGACATCAACGACGATTTGTGGCCAGCGTCGGCTACTACGGCCGGCGATGAGGTTGACCATGAACTGGAGCGAGCGGAGCGTGTCACCACGACGACCAATGAGGAGGCCCATGGCTTCTTCGTCGGCACCCTCGACATGCAGGGTAATGGTCTCTTCGGTACCGCCATCTTGTGCTGGAGATGACGTGCGCACGGCAGTAACGAAGCCCTCAATATCCATACGCTCAAGGATCTCTTCTAGGATGTTTCGCGCATGTTTGACGATGTCATCTTCGCTCATTTGCTCGGTGGGTTCGTCATCAACCACCGTGACGCGGACGAGAGCCTCTTCTTCGGTGTTACCAGCAATTAAAATTTCAATTGAAACCTCATCGCGGTCGCGACCCAACTGAGCGAGCGCCAAATCAACGGCGTCGGCCACAGTTTGCGCACTGATTTCAATTGACTGTTTCTGCTTTTTCATGAGTATCTCCTCGCGCAAAATGGCGATGAAACTACGACGACCGCTTCTCTTCGTCCTTCTCAGTCAGCGGACGCAACACATCCCAGAAATCCACATGCTTGGCTGGCTCGGAATGTGCCAACGTCGCCTCGTGCTCGCTGACTCCAACCACCGCAGGTGGCGGGAAGAAGCCGGCGTTGGTGGGCAAGAAGGTCAAATGGTTGGCAAGCGCACCCCAGCCTGCGATCACATATTGTTGAATCATCGACAAAATACTACCGACGACCCAGTACAACACGGCACCGGATGGGAAGGTGAAGCCGATATAACCGAACACCAAGGGCATGAACAACAATGTGCGCATCATCGCCTTTTGTTGTGGATCTTGCACGCGTGGGGTTGACATCAACTGCACAATGAACTGGAAGATAATTGACAGAATCGGCAGGATGTAGAGTGGGTCGGTTTGGCCGAGGTCAGGCAACCACAAAAAACCACCCGACAAACGCGGTTGGTTTAGTGCGACTGCGGAGAGGTCAGTGGCCAAATTTGCTTGCTGCAAGACAGTAATCATGCCTGCTGCTGCGTGTTCAGCTGGTGACACACTCGTCAAGTGGAATACCGCTTGATAAATCCCCAAGAACAACGGCAACTGGATGAAAATCGGCAAACACCCCGAGACTGGATTTGCATTGTTCTCACGGTAGAGCCGCATCGTCTCTGCTTGCATCTTCTGTGGATCTTTGCCGTGCTTGCGTTGCAACTCTTGGAGTGCAGGTTGGAGTGCCTGCATCTTGCGGCTTGACTGGAGTTGGCGAATGGTCAATGGCAACAGGAAGATGCGGGCAATGATGGTAAATACGATAACTGCCAGACCTGCGCTCCCGGTCCATGAGTAGAATGTCAATAATACATTCTCAAGAAACGTGACAAGTGATGTCCATAGCGCCATAATATATTGCCTTTAGATGTGTGAGTGCGGACTCGTGTCTGTTTGCCATACGTTGGCACGTTGTAACAGCGTGGTGAGAACCTCGACGATACGCCCAAACGGTAGTGTTGCCAACGATCGAGACTTGGCGATGACTACAATATCACAGTGTGACTTAATCGAGCCGTAGTGAATGCGTAACGCTTCGCGGATGCGCCGTTTGATGCGATTGCGTGTGACTGCACCACCGAGGCGTCGCCCTACAACAATACCACACCGGCTGATACGCTGACGAGCGGGCGCGACGCTGATAGACAGCACCGCACCGTCGTGGTGATTCCCATTTCGACGCACCCGAATAAAGTGTGTCGGTCGACGCAGACGATACTGCCGTTTCAACGGTCGGCCCGCTCTCAATACAAACTAGCGTTGGGTGCGCTGAACGGCACGACGCTCATTGCTGACGGTCAAACGCCAGCGGCCACTCAAACGACGGCGCTTCAACACGTTGCGCCCGTCCTTGGTCTTCATACGCTCCAAGAAGCCGTGTTTGCGTCGGCGTGGAATGCGCTTTGGTTGCCACGTTCGTTTGGGCATGGTCTAACCTCTCCATCAGCCAGAACCCTGGCGATCATATTCATCGTGTATTGTCGATGACACGACACAGACATTTAGGCATTATACCGTTGTGCCTGTATGCATGTCAAATAGGAGCACGTGTGTGTATTGCCATCGCAGTACACACACGTGAGCCAGGGGTGTTTATTCGTCGTCGCTGATATTCAACGTCCGGCGGATGACGTCGCGTGGCAATGCGCCTTTGCGACCGTCTTCGTATTGGGCGTCAGTATTGCGGGCGCGCTTTTCGCGGTGGGCACCACCAAAGCGTGACAACAAGTCCTCAATGGTGGCGTTGCCGTCGACGCTCTCTTCACCGAATGACGATGAGGTATAGCTTTCGGGCTTGCGATTGCCACCCTCGCGGCGTTCGCGACGGGCTGGGCGCTCTTCGCCCTCGGCACGTGGCGCACGGGCTGGGCGCTCGCTACGGGCTGGGCGCTCCTCGCCCTCGGGGCGTGGCTCGAGGTATGCGCTCAAGCTGATGCGGTTATTGGTGGTATCGACGCTAATGACGCGCACTTGGAGCTCAGTGCCCTCGGCTGGCTTCTGGCCACCGGGGATCTCTGAGACGTGGACCAAGCCATCGCGACCGACGCCGATGTTCACGAACACGCCAAATGGAGCATGGCCACTGACTTTGCCGCTCAAAACTTGACCGACGCTGATGTCAGCATTGATGCTCTTGCTCTGTGCCTTGCGCAGGCTCAAGCTGATGCGACCATTGGCGACGTCAACCTCGAGGACCTTGAACGAGTAGCCTTGGCCGATTTTGACGGCATCTTCGACCTTCTCGATGCGGGTCTCTGAGAGTTCTGAGATGTGCACGAGGCCGTCTTTGCCGACACCGATGTCGATGAAGGCACCGATGGGCTGGATGCTCTTGACCACACCCTCGACGATATCACCGGCCTTGAGAGCGGCGATGGCGGCGGTGTTGACCTCGGGGCGGCGACGCTCGCTACGCTCGGTGCGGGCTGGGCGTGGCTCGGTGCGCATGGTCAAGCTGATGCGGCCCTTGGCATGGTCTACCTCGAGGACACGGACGGTGACCTCTTGGCCGACCTGCACGACGTCTTCGACCTTCTCAACGCGGGCATTAGCCAGCTCTGAGATATGGACAAGGCCGTCGCGGCCAACGTTGATATTAATAAACGCACCATAAGGCGTCAACGACTTCACCTTACCGGTCAGCTCCTGGCCAGGCTTAAGCTCAAGAAAGGCCTGGTTTTGCTGGGCCTCGCGCTTGGCCTTGGCAGGTGCCTCAGATTTCGCAGGTGCATCGGCACTTATCTCTGCGGCTGAGGTGCTGGCACTCTCGCTGGCGGCTGCTTGCGCCGTGAGCTGAGTATCTTGCTCGGTCATCTTTTCACATCCTCCTAAAACCGTAACTGTTCTCTGACGAACTCAATTATTTACGATTGAGTTCGGACCGCACGAGATCTACAAGGCCACCCTCGCGGAGATCATCGAGTCGGTAATAATTGCCCTTGAGGTGATGCGCAAGTTGGCGAGCCAAACCGCGCTCAAACACTGGATGCTCAGTATCGATGACGACGGAGCGAATTTGATCGGCTGCAATGAAGTCAGCAATCGAATAGCTCTCGACCTGGGGTGGCAGGTCTGTCATCGAGACATTCGCTTGGCCGTCAGTGAGGAGTACCATCAAGGGGACAACCTCAGGATCCTGGCGCCAGGCGCGTTTGAGTACCTCATATCCCATCATCAGGCCGCGGGAGAGCGGAGTACGCCCGCCTGTCGGCATGGTCTGGAGCATCTTTTGCGCCATTTCGACGCTGTTGGTCAACGGCAGCAACAATGTGGCGTAGTCACGTTGGAACGAGACCAACCCCACCCGGTCGCGCCGTTGGTAGGCGTCGCGCAACAACGATAATACCGCATCTTTGGTGGCGCGCATGCGCTCATCGGCCGCCATGGACCAACTGGCATCCACCACGAAACATACTGCATTGCGCGTTTTGCGCACACGTACCTTTTGACGCAAGTCGCTCCGCTTGAGCATCACGTTCCGCACAGGTTTGCCCTCGGCGAGTGCATCGGCACGGCGTTTGGGCTGCAAGTGTGCAGCGTAGCGCAAGGTTGCATCGAGCGCCAAATCGTTGACCTTGTGAGCCGGCCGGCTGGTCACATAGCGTCCCTGCTTGCGCGTGGTGCGTGTGCGACTGCGGCGACCCGGTGAGCGGCGTTCTTGGCGATCACGTTGTCCCTCGAGACGTTTTGGTTTGAACATCTCGGACGCTTTGAAGGCCTTGTCACCGCCACCCTGCTCACTATTTGCTTGCGACCCCTGATCAGAGGCTCCTGCACTTGCAGTTGCCCCAGCACCACCCTCGCTCTCTTCTTGGCCTTCGCTGGTGGTGCTGTCGTCGTCACTGTTCAGGGGTTCTTTTTTTTTACTCCGTCAGCCGTTGCCTGTGCTGACTCATCACCCTCTGCCGATTGGACTCGGTCAAGAATCTCGCCGACGCGCGCTTCGTCGAGTTTGACCTCGGTAAACGGCTGGCGGCGCATGCGGTGCGGCAGGGCTAACTCGGCTGCCACGCGGATATCCTCGGCGGCGAGCTTGGTGCGGCCAGCCCAGGCAGCATGGGTGCGGGCTGTCTCGAGGATGGCAAGGTCGGCGCGGTGGCCGTCAACACCCAACTCGAGTGACAAGGTTGCCACGGCAGCCATGTCGCGTCGCGCAATCTCGACGAGTGGCAACAAGGCACGGGCGCGGACGATCTTCTCGGCCAAATCTTGTTCGGTTGGGCGCCATTCGCCGACGAATACATCGGGGTCGACGTCGTAGCGCATACGGCGTGAAACCACCTCGACGCGACCGTCGACATCGTGAATACCGCCGATTTCAACTACCAGACCAAAACGGTCGAGCAATTGTGGGCGCAACTCGCCCTCTTCGGGGTTCATGGTGCCAACCAAGATAAAGCGGGCTGGGTGCGAGACGCTGATGCCCTCGCGCTCGACGGTGTTGACGCCCATGGCGGCAGCATCGAGCAAAATATCGACCAAGTGATCGTCAAGCAAGTTGATTTCGTCGACATAAAGAAGACCGCGGTTGGCCTGTGCCAACAAACCGGGCTCATAGCGTCGATGACCCTCGGTGAGTGCATGCTCAAGGTCGAGTGACCCGACGACGCGATCCTCGGATGCCGCAACCGGCAAATCAACGAGGCGTGTCGCACGCTCGGCGACCGGCAAATCCGGGTTGGTCTCGTAACGGGCGCGACACGACGGACACATCGCTGATGGCTGGTCGGGAGGACAACCGTACGGGCAGTCGGCCACCACGCGAATGAATGGCAGAATGCGCGCCAAACCGCGCACAGCGGTTGATTTGGCAGTACCCTTTTCGCCGCGAATCAACACACCACCGATGCGTGGGTTGATGGCATTCAGGATGAGTGCCCGCTTGAGTCGGTCTTGGCCGACAATCGCACTAAATGGGTAGACGGGTCGCGCTGTGGTCATGGACTTCTCTTTTCACACCGACAAATTGTGCCGTCGTGTGACGCACACAGAAGGGCGCCAATCAGGGCAGTATCGTGTACACATGCCACATAAATGAGCGAAACACTCGCTCGCAGTGCGCACAAAAATGACCTGTGACAATGCAGTTATTGTGTCATACATATGCATGACTGTCAAATAGTCAAGTGTCGTCTAAGGCGTTCGTACGCATATCGTGACAACTGCATGCGAATTCGTCATGCAAGCGGATCTCTAACGGTTGTACAATACAGATAAATGCATACAACCACTATTCGTTTGCACTGAATGCGTGAAGGGTTGTGTATGACGCGTCTCACCACTCAACTAACTCAACATTGGCGCATGACCCCGACCACCACCTTCCGGAACGGGATATACACCACAGTCTCCGATGATCGCTGGCTCCCATGCCCAATTCCAAGTCACTGGCAGTCGCATCATCTACTCCGCAACTACGTCGGCCGCATGGTCTACCAAACGACCTTTGCTACGACCATAATCCCCCATAAACGCTATTGGCTCCGCCTGAACGGCGTCTTCTATTACAGTCGTCCTTGGCTGAATGGCCAAGACCTCGGCCGCTACGAAGGCTACTTTACACCGCATACCTGCGATATTACCCACGCCATTCAGTCTGATAACACACTCACGCTCGAAGTTTCGTGCCCCGAAGAGCATGACAAAGTCAACAAACGCCTGATTACCGGCGTGTTCTCCCATTGGGATAGCCTTGATAGCACTACAAACCCAGGTGGCATCTGGTTGCCAGTTGAGCTGATTGAGACGGGGCAAGCCCATATACGGCACCTGTTGTTGACCACCCACCATGTGGCGAGTGACCATGCCGAGCTGCGCTTTCGCCTGCACACCGATACCCTCCAGGCCTGCCGGGCTGAGGTCCACTGGCGCTTCGCCCCGCGTAACTTCGCCGGCAAAATCCATACCATGACCACCACGGTGGCCCTAGCGGCCGGCCAACATGAGGCCAGTGGCCTGCTGTCAATCCCCGATCCACAGGTGTGGTGGAGTCATGATCTCGGCTATCCATCGCTGTATCATGTCACGGCAACATTGGTCATAAATGGCGAAATAAGTGACGAACTATCATTTGATTTTGGTATTCGTACCTTTGAAATGAAAAATTGGATTCCGTATCTCAATGGCAAACGCTTTTTGATGAAAGGGAATAACTATCCGCCGACTGATACGCGCATTGCCACCACCACACGAGCGCGTTGTGCGGAGGATATCCGCCTCGCGCGCGAGTGCCACATGAATGTATTGCGCGTACATGCGCATGTCGGGCATCCCGATTTGTATGCCGAGGCGGATGCACAAGGCATGCTGATTTGGCAGGACTTCCCGTTACAGTGGATCTACCGCCAAGATGTGCTCGAACCAGCCAAACGCCAGGTGCGCGAGATGGTGCACCTGCTCCATAACCATCCATCCGTGGTGGTGTGGTGTATGCACAACGAGGCCGTGCATGTGGCGAGTACCAGTGATGAGCGACTGTTGACCAAATTGCGCACCTATTGGTCGGTATTTGTCTGGAACTGGAATCGCGATGTGCTCGACACTGCGCTCCAACATGAGGTGGCGAGTGTTGATGTATCGCGTCCGAGTGTGCGTTCATCGGGCGAGTATGCGATTCCGTTGTGGCATAAGGGTAGCGACACGCACTTTTATTATGGGTGGTACATGATTTATGGCAAACTGGCGACTTGGCAACAACTCATCAAGCGGTTCCCGGCCAATACGCGGTTTGTGACGGAGTTCGGCGCCCAGAGCTTTCCGAATCGCGAGAGTGCGGTGCGCTTCATGGATGCTGACATACGCAAGATTGACTGGGCCAAACTACAGCGGCAACACAGCTTTCAGCCTGATATTTTGACGTACTGGATAGATTGGCGCAATGTCAACGATTTGGATCAGCTGATTGCGATGACGCAACAGTACCAAAGCCACATTAATCGGCATTACATCGACCGCTTGCGGTTGCGCAAATATCGGCCGACGGGTGGGATTGTGCCGTTTATGTTCCACGACGCCAATCCGGCGATATCGTGGTCGATTGTCGATTATTGGCGCGTGCCCAAGCAGTCGTATTATGCGATGCAGCTGGCGTTTAGGCCACAGTATTTGTTTTGTGTGTTAGAAAGCGAAACGGTCGCGCAGGGATCACCCATCGACATCCCCGTGATGGTCGTCAACGATGCCCACCACGATGTGACGGTCACGATGGATGTGCGGGTGATTCACCCAGACGGCCATGAGTTAATGCATGTGCGCCATACACGGACATTGCCGGCTGATGTGATGGCGCTGCGTGTCGATGAGTTGCGTCTACAGCCTGATACCACGGGGCGCTATCGTGTGCAGTTGCAGATGCGTAGTGCCCACGATGAGATGGCGCAGGAATATGTCATCACTGTCAATGAATAATTGCTGTAGGTGAGAAAGGACTCCCACAATGTCGATGTTAGATCGTGCACAGGGGTTGGCAAATGAGATGTCACGACTCCGTCGTGACATCCACAAACACCCCGAGCTCGCATTCGAAGAGGTGCGTACCGCCGCCTTGGTTGCTGAGACATTGCGCGAAATCGGTGGGATTGAGATCCGTACGCAGGTCGGCAAAACCGGTGTGGTGGGCGATTTGGGGCTCGGTGATGGCCCGACGATTGGCATTCGTGCCGACATGGACGCCTTGCCGCTTCATGAGGCAACCGGGCTTGATTACACCTCAACCACAGCCGGCAAAATGCATGCCTGTGGTCACGACGCGCATACGGCGATTTTGTTGGGGGTGGCCCATCTGCTCAAGCACGAGTTTGCCAGTGGTGCACTCAAAGGGCGTGTGCGCTTTCTTTTTCAGCCAGCCGAGGAGATTGGCGGTGATGGCATGAGTGGTGCGCCGTTGATGATGAAAGACGGCGCGCTCGCGGGTGTTGATCATGTGATTGCTTTGCACGTCGTCTCGGAGATGCCACTCGGGCAAGCGGGGATGGTGCGTGGGCCGGTAACGGCGGCTGGTGACGGATTCCGTGGCGTAATCAAAGCCACCGGCGGCCATGGTGCCTATCCGCATTTGGGTGGTGACCCGATTGCGATTGCGGCCTCGGTGATTCAGGCGCTGAATGCGATTGTGTCGCGCAAGATGGATCCTATGTACCCGGCGGTGTGTAGTTTGGGTGTGGTCCACGGTGGTGCGGCGTTCAATGTGATTCCGGCCGAGGTCGAGCTAGCTGGCACGTTGCGCAGCTTTGATCCGGCGATTCGTGAGCAGTTGTTTAACGAGGTCGAAAAGGCCTTTGCCCTGGCCAAGGCCATGGGTGGCGATTATACACTCGATTTACAACGCGGCCCCCCGCCTGGTATCAACGATGCCACGGTGGCACAGTGGATGGATGATGTGGCGAGCGGCTTTTTGGGGGCTGATGCGATTGATCGGCTGACGGTGGGCATGGCGGGCGAGGATTTTGCCTACATGCAACAGCAGGTGCCGGGTGCCATGCTGATGCTTGGTGCCGCGGTCGGTGACATAAATCGGCCACATCATACGCCGGTGTTCGATATTGATGAGCGCTGTATGCCGATAGGCGCGGCGATTTTGGCTGAGACGGTACGTCGTTATTTGCGTCAACACTAAGGAGGTCTTCGTATGTCGATGATGGACAAAGCCCAAGGGCTGGCCGTTGAGATGTCGCGCTTGCGCCGTGAGATTCACAAATACCCTGAACTGGCGTTCCAAGAGGTGCGCACGGCCGCACTCGTTGCCGATACATTGCGTGAGATCGGTGGGATTGATATCCGCACCCAGGTCGGTAAGACCGGCGTGGTGGGTGATTTGGGGCTCGGCGACGGCCCGACAATTGGCATTCGGGCCGACATGGACGCCTTGCCGTTGCCCGAGTCAACCGGGCTCGCGTTCGCCTCGCAGACGCCGGGGAACATGCACGCCTGTGGTCATGATGCGCACACGGCGATTCTGCTCGGGGTGGCGCACCTGCTCAAACAGGAGTTTGCTAGTGGGCAGCTCAAAGGACGTGTGCGCTTTCTTTTTCAGCCGGCCGAGGAGCTGGGTGGTGATGGCGTCAGCGGTGCGCCATTGATGATGAAAGACGGCGCGCTCGATGGTGTCGATCATGTCATCGCTTTGCACGTCTCGTCACGCACGCCGGTCGGCCAGATTGGTATGGTACGTGGACCCAATTCAGCGGCAGCTGATGGCTTCTTTGGGGTGGTGACTGCCACCGGCGGCCACGGCGCCTACCCGCATTTGGGTGGTGACCCGATTGCGATTGCGGCCTCAGTGGTGCAGGCCTTGAATGCAATTGTGTCGCGCAAGCTCGACCCGATGTATCCTGCAGTGTGTAGCTTAGGCGTGATTCGTGGTGGCGCGGCGTTTAACGTGATCCCGGCCGAGGTCGAGTTGGCGGGCACGTTGCGTAGCTTTAATCCTGAGATTCGTGAGCAGTTGTTTGTTGAGGTCGAAAAAGCCTTTGGGCTGGCCAAGGCTATGGGTGGCGACTATCGACTCGAACTGCAACGAGGCTATCCGGCAGGCTATAATGACCCAACGGTGTCACAATGGTTGGATGATGTGGCTAGCGACTTCGTCGGCAGCCAAAACGTCGATCGACAGACGGTGGGCATGGCCGGCGAGGATTTCGCCTACATGCAACACACCGTGCCAGGAGCGATGTTTAATTTGGGCGCTGCGGTGGGTGATATGAATCGCCCGCATCATACGCCGGTATTCGATATTGATGAGCGCGCAATGCCGATTGGTGCGGCGATTTTGGCCGAGACGGTGCGTCGGTATCTGCGTAACGCCTAACGATGGTCTCAGTGATACCGTGATTCACAGTGGTGTGACACGGGTACAAGGAGGATAGCGATGTCAATGATGGAGCGTGCCCAAGGACTAGCCGAGGAGATGTCACGGTTGCGCCGTGAGATTCACCAGCATCCTGAGTTGGGCTTCCAAGAGGTAAAGACCGCCGCATTGGTGGCTGATACCTTACGCGAGATTGGTGGAATTAGCATTCGCACCCAGGTCGGCAAAACCGGCGTGGTCGGCGATTTGGGTAACGGTGATGGTCCCACGATTGGAATTCGTGCTGACATGGATGCGTTGCCGATTCACGAGGCAACCGGGTTGGCCTACGGCTCACAAACGGCTGGCACGATGCACGCCTGTGGCCATGATGCGCATACGGCAATTCTGCTCGGCGTAGCACATCTGCTCAAGCAAGAGTTTGCCTCGGGTAAGCTCAAAGGCAACGTGCGCTTCTTGTTCCAACCGGCCGAGGAGGTCGGTGGTGATGGCGTCAGCGGCGCCCCCGAGATGATCAAAGACGGCGCCATGCAGGGTGTCGATCATGTGATTGCCTTGCATGTCGCCTCGGAGTTACCGCTCGGGCAAGTCATGTTGCCCCGTGGCCCCATCACGGCAGCCTCAGATGGCTTTAAGGGGTGGGTGCGGGCTGCGGGCGGTCATGGTGCTTACCCACATATGGGTGGCGACCCCGTGGCGATGACGGCATCGGTGATTCAAGCGCTCAATGCAATTGTCTCGCGCAAGATCAACCCGATGAAGCCAGCTGTGTGTAGCATCGGCATGATTCAAGGTGGCGCGGCATTCAACGTCATCCCCCACGAGATTTTGATTGGCGGCACGTTGCGCAGTTTTGATGCCGATGTGCGCGATCAGTTGTTTGCCGAGGTGGAGAAGGCCTTTGCGTTGGCGACTGCCATGGGTGGCAGCTACGAGCTTGAGCTCAAGCGTGGCTATCCGGCTGGTGTTAATGACGCTACTGTGGCCCAGTGGATGGACGACGTCGCCAGCGACTTTTTGGGTGCAGATGCAATTGACCGCCACACCGTAGGCATGGGTGGCGAGGACTTTGCTTATATGCAACAAATGGCACCTGGTACCATGATGATGCTTGGCGCATCGCTTGACGATATGAGTCGCCCACACCATACACCAGTGTTTGATATTGATGAGCGTTCAATGCCGATTGGTGCGGCGATTTTGGCCGAGACCGTCCGCCGCTATTTGACTAAGTAACCGAACGAAAGGAAGTAGTGCGATGTCAATGTTAGACCGTGCCAAACAGCTGAGTGGCGAGATGTCACGCTTGCGCCGTGAAATTCACCAGCATCCAGAGCTGGCCTTCGAAGAAGTGCGTACCGCCGCCCTCGTCGCCGAGACGTTGCGTGAGATTGGCGGTATCGAGGTGCGCACCAATGTCGGGATCACCGGCGTTGTGGGCTCGATTGGGACCGGTGACGGCCCTACAATCGGTATCCGCGCCGACATGGATGCCTTGCCGATTATCGAAGATAGTGGCGTCGACTACAGCTCAACCACGCATGGCAAAATGCACGCCTGTGGTCATGACTCACACACGGCGATTTTGTTGGGCGTAGCTCATTTGCTCAAGCAGGAGTTTGCCAAGGGCAATTTGCGTGGCAATGTGCGCTTCATCTTCCAACCGGCCGAGGAAGCCACCAACGGGCGTCACCAGAGTGGTGCGCCGATGATGATGGATGACGGTGCGCTCGATGGTGTCGATCACATGATCGCCTTGCACGTTGATTCATTGACGCCGGTTGGCCAGGTTGGCCTCAAGAAGGGGCACATCACCGCTGCGGTCGATAGTTTTAAGGCGTGGGTCCGTGGGACGGGTGGGCATGGTGCAGCGCCACACCAAGGCACCGACCCATTGTGGATGCTTATCCCCATCATGTCGTCGTTGCACTCCATTGTGTCACGCAAGGTCAACCCGATGCACCCAGCGGTGGTCAGCTTGGGCGTGGTGCGCGGTGGTACCGTCTCGAACGTGATTCCCGCCGAGGTCTATCTTGAAGGCACGTTGCGTAGCTACGATCCCGAGGTACGCGAGCAGTTGCTCCGCGAGGTCGAGTCCTCAATCGCCTTGAGCCGTCACTTTGGTGGTGATTACACGATTGAGTTCGAGCGTGGTTATCCACCCGGATACAACGATCCAACGGTAACGGGGTGGATGGAGCAAGTTGTCACCGAGTATATCGGTGGCGACAATATCGATCGCACCAAGGCCGGCATGGGTGCTGAGGACTTTGCGTATATGCAACAAAAAGCTCCTGGCACCATGTTGATGCTCGGGGCGGCGGTCGGTGACATCAAGCGCGCCCACCACACGCCTGTCTTTGCCATTGATGAGACGGCCATGCCGTTGGGCGCAGCGATTTTGGCCGAAACCGCCCGCCGCTTCTTGGCAGGTGAGTTCAAGGACGAATAATCGTTCATCAGCGTAATAGCTACGACCGGTATGAGGCAGTTACTGCCTCATACCGGTTTTTTTAGGGTATAGTAGGGGTATATTCGGCTGGAGTGAGGGTACTATGGCAACGCGACGGGTAGTAGTTGTAGGTGCAGCCCGCTCTGCCATCGGCAAGTTCGGTGGCAGTCTTAAGGATATAGCGACGGTTGATTTGGGTGCAGCAGTCGTCAGCGCTGCACTGAATCGGGCCGCCATTGTGCCGAGTGCCGTTGAACATGTGTTTATTGGCAACGTGATTCATACCGATATGCGTGACATGTATTTGGCGCGTGCTGTGACGATTACCGCCGGGTTATCGATTGAGACACCGGCGTTGTCACTGAATCGGGTGTGTGGTAGTGGACTGCAGGCGATTATTAGCGCTGCCCAAGCAATTCTCCTCGGTGACATTGATGTAGCCGTTGCTGGTGGGGTGGAGTCGATGAGTCGGGCGCCGTATTGGTTGCCGACGATGCGGTGGGGCCAGCGCATGCAAGACGGCGTGGTGATCGATGCCATGCTGGGTGCTGTGACTGATCCGTTCGATGGCTGTGCCATGGGCATGACGGCTGAGCGCGTGGCAACGCGCTATGGTATTACGCGTGAGATGCAAGACCAACTGGCCCTCAACAGTCAGGTACGGGCTGCTACGGCAATCGAGGCAGGATATTTTGCTGACCAAATTGTGCCAATTACTATCCCCGTCAAAGGTGGCACAACGTCGTTTGCTGTTGACGAGGGGGTGCGCGCTGAGAGCACCTTAGCTGGGCTGGCCAAGTTGCGGCCGATTTTTGATGCCCAAGGGAGTGTGACTGCGGGCAATTCGTCGTCGATTAACGATGGTGCGGCGGCGTTAGTCTTGATGGAGGAGCAGGTGGCGCGGGCTCGCGGGTTGCCGATTTTGGCGCATTTGGTCGGGTACAGTCATGCGGGTGTTGATCCGGCGTACATGGGGATTGGGCCAATTCCGGCCATCCAAAAGGTACTAGCCAAGACGGGGATTCATCGTGATGATGTGGCCATCTACGAGATCAATGAGGCCTTTGCGGCGCAAGCGGCTGCCGTCACCCAGGAGTTGGGGCTTGACCCGGCCAAGGTCAACCCAAATGGCAGCGGGATCTCGCTGGGGCATCCACTCGGGGCATCGGGGGCGATTTTGTCGGTCAAGGCAATCTATGAATTGCACCGTACGCAACAAGCGTATGCAGTGACGTCGCTTTGCATTGGTGGCGGGCAAGGCATTGCGGCGGTCTGGGCGCGGGCATAATTTATCACAAAAGAACGCGGGGAGCAGTTGATACTGCTCCCCGCGTTCGTGTAATAGATAGCGCCAAATTAGTCGTTGAAGTGATCGCCGATGTAGGCGGTCAAGTCGGCGACGCGGTTCGAGTAGCCGAACTCGTTGTCGTACCATGAGATGACCTTGAACAGGTTGTCGCCGAGACCGATGGTCAATGGCAAATCAACCGTGCTTGAGGCTGGGTCACCGAGGAAGTCGGTTGAGACCAATTGCTCGTTCGTCACGGCCAAAATGCCCTCGAGCTCTTCGCTCTCTGAGGCGGCGATGAAGGCCTTGTTGATCTCTTCGACTGACGTACCCTTCTCGAGCTCGACGACGAAGTCGACCATTGATACGGTTGAGGTTGGCACGCGTACGGCGAAGCCGGTGAACTTGCCCTTGAGTTCTGGGATAACCAATGAAACAGCTTGTGCAGCACCGGTGGTGGTCGGCACCATGTTCATGGCGGCAGCACGGGCGCGGCGCAAGTCGCTGTGTACGTTGTCCTGCAAGTTCTGGTCCATCGTGTAGGCGTGGATGGTGGTCATCATGCCGCGCTTGATGCCAAACTTGTCGTTGAGCACCTTAGCGACTGGGGCCAAACAGTTGGTTGTGCACGATGCATTCGAGATGATGTTGTGCTTCTCGTGGTCGTATTTGTTCTCGTTGACGCCCAAACAAATGGTGATGTCCTCACCCTTGGCAGGAGCACTGATGATGACCTTCTTTGCTCCGGCTTGGAGGTGAGCCTTGGCCTTGTCGGCCTCGGTGAAGCGGCCGGTTGACTCGACGACGATATCGACGCCCAACTTGCCCCATGGCAACTGGGCTGGATCGCGCTCTGCCAACACCTGAAGATTCATCTGGCGCTCGTTGCCTTCGTCATCGTAGTAGGTGATCTCAATAACGTTGCCGTTGGCCCGCACATCACCGTTGAATTGACCATAGTTTGAGTCGTACTTCAACAGGTGGGCCAATGTGGCGACGTTCGAAAGATCATTTACGGCAACGATTTCGAGATCGTCTCCGTAGTTGGCCAGCATGGCCTTGAAGCTCTGGCGGCCGATGCGGCCGAAACCATTGATGGCGACTCGTGGCATTGTTGCTCAACTCCTCACATGTAAAAAGATGTCCGTGCGCATCGTGGGCTGTGCATCATTGCGTGTTGGCGTATCGCATCGTTGTGATACGCAGGTCCTGCGATTACGTTCTGCGCCAAATTATACCACGCAACACGCTTCCTCTGTATTCAAGACATAACCTGTGCTACAATGTGCCAAGATAACGTATTTAAAGTGCAGTGTGCGGTTGGTTGTGAAAGGTAGACCGTATGGCTTGGATAGTAGCAGTTTTGGCGATAATATCGCTGGTTGCTGGTGGATTCCTCGGTACATTTCGTCACCGTGCCTATGGCGTGTGGTCATTGGCCGGCGTCTTAATTGCCATTGTGACGGCAAACGTCGTGGGAACCTCAGTTGGTATCTGGATGGCGGCCAGCATCGGTACAACCGAGGTCAGCCCTGTGTTGGTCTTAGTCAAAACGAGCGTACTAGTGATTGTCTCGTTGATTATCAGCTACTACGCCAGTGATTTGCTCCCTGCCCAAAATGATCCCAAAACACGTGCCGATAATATCATGGCGAGTTTGTTGGGGGTATTTAATGCGTACCTCATCATCGCTACGGTGTTGGTGTACATGCAGGGGCTGAACACGCCGTTCTCGGCAACCATTTTTGGTGATGGCCAAAGCTTCAATTTCAATCGTATGGTTGTTGACGGCTTGCCATGGATTACCAGCGTGCTCGTATTGACTATCGTCGGGTGGTCGTCGGTGCGCAAATTCAAGCAGGCGTGGGCCAAGTTGCGGGGCACCTCAAATACCACGCCACCACCCTCAACAGGGTCAGCTACCATGGGGACGAGCTATCAATACTCGTCACCGACGAGTGGATTCAACCCGTCGTTCAATCCTTCGAGTGGTGCATCTGCTACGCCACCTGCTGCAGAAAACACGGAGAAGAAGGGGTTGTTCAGCAGTCTTGGTGGGTGGTTCCGCCGCAGCGAGAAGCAATCTGATGCTGATGCAAGTGGCACGAACGCGCCGATGAGTAGTCAGGCGCCTGCACCATCGTCGTACTCACCTGCAACGTATCAGGGGACAAGTGGTGCTACACCACCATACGGTATCGCAACAGGTAACACAGGGTATAACGCAAGCTACAACAGTGCGCCGACGACCGGGTCAAACTACACCAATACATCGACAGGTTATAGTGCGCCATCATATAACACGGGTTACTCTGCGACGCCTGCTACCCCAGCAGCGACTCCTGGCTACTCGTCAACGTCGTATACGGCACCTGCGGCCAATCCCGGGTATTCACCGTCAACCTCATACACACCACCGGCAACGAATCCGGGGTATTCATCAACATATTCACCACCACCGGCATCACCGTATGGTACCACCTCGACTACCTCATCAACGAGCTATCCTTCGAGCTATGCTCCAGCAACTGGTACACCATCAACGTATAACACGTATAACCCAGGTGTGTCGAGTGGCTTTAATGCCTCGAACCCTCCATCTGCGACTGATGCCGCAGTAGGTGGTTTGGCTGCTGGTGGTTTGGCAGGCGGCTTGTTCGGTGCAACCTATAACCCTTCGGTGAGTGGTGGTTTTAGTGATATGAATGACTACCAAGACAACGACGAAGAGAACGATTTCTACGATGAAGACGAGGATGACGACTCACAAGATGGGTATTCACCCGGCTATCGAGGGTAATCGAGGAGTTCATGGTTTGGGCCGGCAGGAGGTATCCTGCCGGCCCGTTTTTGTATCATGTTGCCACACAGTTAGAACGTAATCGACTGCTCGCTAATCGTGCTGTTGGGCCACACACGCACACCATTGGCGAGATGGTTGTGACTAGCAATTCGGCAACGATCGCTGACAATTGTGCCTGCCGCGATTTTGGTTTGGCTCGCAATATAGTTGTGGTTGCCAATCACGGCATGATCGATATGACACTGGGTGCCGATATGGTTGAGCTGCCAAATCACGCTGCCACTGATGTGCGTACCAGCGCCAATGTGTGTGCCTGCACCAATAACGGTCGGTCCAACAATAGTCACATCTGCCTCAATGGTGACGCCGTTACCAATCACCACTGACCCATGAATCTGGGCACTGGGGTGGATAATGCTGTTCTCGCCGACCCACAAATCTGGGCGCTGTTGATGCCCTGGCAGACCGAATCGCACCTTGCCATTGAGGATATCGTGGTGTACCTCAAGATACGTTTGTGGTTTGCCGATGTCAGTCCAATAGGCATCACTGGCAAAGCCGTACATGGCATGATTGTTCTGGAGTGCGGTGGGGAACAGGCCACGTTCAAACATGTAGTGTTGCCGTGCTGGCACATAATCGAGCAAATGTGGCTCCATGATGTATGTGCCCGCATTAATCATGTTGGTAGTGACCTCCTCGGGGCGTGGTTTCTCGAGGAAGCGGGTAATCCGGCCCTCGGCGGTCGTCTCAACCAAGCCAAATGCAGTAGGATCCTCGACTGGCGTGAGGGCAATTGTCAACTCGCTGTTGCGTTCACGATGATAGCGCAACATGCCCTGCAAATCGAGATCGGTCATCACGTCACCATTAAAGATGAACGTGGTATCGTCGAGCAAATGAGCGACGTGCTTGACGGCGCCAGCAGTACCACGTGGCTCGGGCTCCTCGATGATATGCACCTTCATACCGAGGCGTGAGCCGTCGCCGAGGCTGGCACGAAAGCGGTCTGCCAAATACTGCACCGCCAATATGGCTTCGTCGATGCCTTGGTCGCGCAAGTTGGTCAACATCCACTCGATAAATGGCATGCCAACTAACGGCAACATCGGCTTGGGGGTGTTACAGGTGAGTGGGCGCAAACGCGTGCCCAAGCCACCAACCAAAATAACGGCTTTCATGCCTTTGACTCCTTGATTGTATGTCGCCAGTAGGCCAATATGTCGTGCATCGTCTGGGTAACAGGAATGTGTGGTTGCCAACCAGTGTGTTGAGTAAGTAAGCGATTGTCACATACCACATCAGGCACGTCGACAGGGCGCAAGCGCGCTGGATCAACCTCAACCTGAATAGGGACAGTGCTGTAACTCACGAGCTGGTCGAGTAGATGGCGAATCTCGTGGGATTGACCGGCACCGACGTTGTAGGCTTGCCCGGCATGACCGTGGTCAATTAAGGCCTCATAGGCGGCTGCCACATCGCGCACATCGGTGATGTCGCGCCGCGCCGAGAGATTGCCCACCTTGAGAATTGGCTCTTGTAGGCCGGCCTCGATTTTGGCGATTTGGGCGGCAAATGCCGAAATGGCGTAGGCGTCACTCTGGCGGGGTCCAATGTGACTAAACAAGCGCAAGCGGATGGTACGGACCTTGTGTGAGACAAACCACTGGTATGCAGCCATGTCAACAGCGGCTTTGCTGACGCCATATGGCGTGACTGGCCGGAGCGGCTGTTGTTCGTTGATGGGCATTTCGTCCGGGGCCACCATACCGAAGATTTCGTTGCTGCCGGCAAAAATACACAGTGGGTCGAGTTTGAGCTCAACGGCATACTGCATCAGGGCAACGCTGGGCATGACATTGTCGTGCATGGTGCCGAGTGGGTCACTAAATGACTTGGCAACACTGGCTTGGGCGGCGAGGTGAATGATGACATCGGGGGCGACCTCGGCTAAACACTGTTTGAGTGCCCCTGTATCACGCAAGTCGAGATTGACAAGCGACATACGGCCGGTCAGCGACGGTAAAGCGAGGGTTGATGAGCGGGCGATGCCATAGAGTTGATAGCGAGGATTCGCGGCGAGGCGTTCGGCCAAATGACCGCCTACAAATCCATTGACGCCGGTAATTAATATCTTCATGCTGCTATCTTACCAAATCAACGTGATAATTGCTTTATTATAGTGCATCGTTGCACACAACAACGTCGGAGACCCGCAGGTCTCCGACGTTGTTAGTGATGGATGACACACGCAACCGGTTATTCGAGTGGTTCGCGTCGGAACGCGGTGCTCCCCTCAGTCATCGGTGGTGCTGATTGTGTACTGCTCGGCGTTGCCACACTTGAGTCGACAACGACTTCGCTGGGGACATTGGGCAACGATGCTGCCTCAGTCAACGGCACGTTGTGGTATGGATGCACTGCCTCGATACGGGCCAAGATGTCATTGACGTCGATATCGGTCAGTTCATTGCGCAAAATCAACGCCTCGGCAATGGCAATCACGGCCTCGCGGTTCTGGTCGAGCAAGTGCTTGACGCGGCGATACTCCTCAGCCAGGATGGCCTCGATTTGCTTTTTGAGCTCGCCACTGCGCATCGCCTCAGGGCCGAACGCGAGGTACGAGTAGAAGCTGTTATCCATGCCGTAGGCACCAACCATGTAGGCGGCGATGCTGGTGGCTGATTGCAAGTCACCGGTGACACCACTCATTTGAATATCAAGAAAGAGCTCTTCGGCTGCACGGCTACCAAGGGCGATTTGTAGGCGATTGCGCAACTCTTCTTTGGAGCTGGTATAGATCTCTTCTTGGGGCTTCCAGGCCGCAAAGCCGAGTGCATTGCCGTGACGGATGATGGTCACCTTGGTCAAGCGTTGTTTGCGCAACAACTTGACGGCTGCATAGGCGTGACCAGCCTCGTGGTAGGCGATACGGCGGCGCTCTTCGTAGGACATACCACGAATCGGCTGACGCAGACCGTACTCATGCATCTCACGCGCACGGGTGAAGTCCCAGTAGTTGATTGCTTGGCGATTGTCGAAGTGGGCATGAATGACCGCTTCGTTGACAATAAAGCGAATCGCCACTGGAGTATAGCCAATTGTGTCTGACACCATGCGGTCAATCGGCATTGGCTCGTGTTTGACCTTGCTGAGGTAGTACTCCATGATGTCACGGCGACCATCGGCGTCGGGGTATTCGACGACAATTTTGCGGTCAAAACGACCTGGGCGCAACAAGGCGGCATCGAGCGTCTCGGCCAAGTTGGTGGCTGCCACGGTCAAGACGGCAGGTATTTCGGGCTTCTTGCGGCGGATGCCGAGTGAGCGCAAGATTTTGCCGAACCAGCTTGGATCCTCGGGTGGTGGATCCATCTGGAGCAAGAGCTCGTTGAGCAAGCCACTACCGGCACCCATACCGCCCATACCACCCATCATCACATTGGCTTGACCGCCGGTATTCATGCCTTGCGACATTGGACCGGACCCTGCGCCACCCATCAAGGATGAGCTACGCGCCATACCGATGGCATCGATTTCGTCAATAAACAGAATACAGGCACCGTACTCTTTGGCGAGTTTGCGTGCCTTTCGGTAGAGCATCATGACTTTGATGTTACCCATGCCCATCCACACCGAGGTGAGTGATGGCGCACTCAAATAGCCGAATGGAACGCCGGCCTCGGTCGAGATAGCCTGGGCCAGGTAGCTTTTGCCGGTACCTGGAGGACCAATCAACAAGACACCGCGGGTAATCTCGCCACCCATTTGTTTGAATTGCTTGGCTCCCTTGAGCAGTGTCACAATCCGGCGGGCTGCCTCGAGTACCTCAGGGTTACCGCGATAATCTGCAAAGCTGATGCCAGTCTCGCCAGGGCGCACCCAATAAATGCGGGTACGTGCCATAAAGAAATACATCAAGAAGAACTGGAATCCGATGAAGATGAACAGATACCCCATCGTGGTAATCAGTTGCAGAATGAGCGGCGCAAGCTCCTGGGTTGTCAGAAACGTCCATGCCGATGGAACGACGTTGAACAACAACCACAAAACGCCTGATACAATGGCTATCCAACGGATACCACGCATCAATTTGTACGGCCAACGATCAAAGAGCTTCTCGAGACGTTGCTCAAATGCCCGCTCTTTGTCTGATGGCGGATCGCCCTGCGGGCGATATGGTTCAATTGCCATACTGTGCTCCAGTGTGTGAATTGCGGGGAGTGATGGATTGGTTTATAACAAAAAACAACCAACCGACGATTTTTATCGCTAGTATGAGTATAAAAACGAATGCCAACTTTTGGCAAGTTGAATAAGATGAGTGAATGGTGAGAATGTTACAACGTATCGGATTGGGGTTTTTAATAATTTATCTATTGGTGATTACAATCAGCGAAATCCAGCCAACCGGTGGAATTGTCGTTGATCCTGTATTGACGCGCATCCGTACGCGTGCACAACTGCGGGTTGGGTATGACCCAGGATCGCTTCCATTTACCACAATTATCAACAACCACGCCGCTGGCCACGACATTGATTTGGCCACCAAATTTGCCGAAACACTCGGTGTCGAGGTGTTGTTTGTACCAACCGGTCTTGATGCCGCCTACGACGAACTCCAACAAGGGCACTTTGATATGATTGCCTCGGCGATGCCGTATGCCCCCGAACAAGGCTGGCGCGCCCGCTTCTCGACCGTCTACTTCGACGATGGATTAGTCTTGCTTCAGCGCCAAACCGTGCCGATAAAGCGTATAGGTGTGGTGTTTGGGGCAGATTCTGACACGATGCTTCGGCGCATGCACCACGAGGGACGAGCGGTAACTCCTGTATATGGTGAGACGACGGCTGAACTGTGGCAACTGTTTGCCTGCGATGTGGTGGATGCGGTCATCGTTGAGGAGTCCATTGCGTGGGCAATGCACGATTATGATGCGTCTATTCGGCGCGTTGAAGCGCTTTCGTATGTGCCGTACGTGCTGGTTGTGCCGCACGATGCGCCGTTGCTCCACGAGGCGCTCAACCGCTTTTTGGCTGATGCGGACGATGATGGGACATTTGTCGCATTGCGGCAAAAGTGGCTGGTTGGCGCAATTCCTCGTTCACCCGTACAATGTAGCGGAAATTAGGACGTTTCGGCGTTTCGATGATGAATGGAGTCCACCATGAGTGTTGTGCGCTATGGGATTGTCGGATTAGGTGGTATGGGCCGTAATCACGCCAATTACTTGATGGCTGGTGCAGTTAAAGGCGCAGTGCTGAGTGCCGTCAGCGATACGAGTCCGGCCTCTCAGGAGTGGGCCAAACAGTCGCTTCCCGATAGCGTGCGCTTTTTTGATTCGTATGCGGCAATGTTGCAATCGGGTGCGATTGATGCCGTGATTGTGGCGACTCCGCATTACTTCCACCCAGATCTGGCTGTGCAGGCATTCCACCATCAGTTGCATGTCATCATTGAAAAACCAGCTGGCGTCTACACACAACAAGTCCGTCAAATGAACGAAGTTGCCGCAGCGAGTGGCAAAGTCTTCGGCATCATGTATAACCAACGTACGAATCCCGTCTTCCAGAAAGTTCGTGACTTAATCCAGAGCGGGGAGCTCGGCAAGATTAAACGCTTTAATTGGCTTATCACCGACTGGTACCGCAGCCAGGCCTACTACAACTCCGGTTCGTGGCGTGCCACCTGGGCTCATGAGGGCGGCGGTATCTTGATGAATCAGGCCACGCACAACATCGATTTGATGCTCTGGACGCTGGGCATGCAACCCTCACGCGTGCGCGCGTTCTGTCATTTTGGTAAGCACCGTGCCATCGAGGTCGAGGACGATGTGACCGCCTATATGGAGTGCGAAAACGGCGCCACGGGGGTGTTTATTACCACTACTGGTGATGCGCCTGGCACGAATCGCTACGAAATCAGTGGCGAGCGTGGCAAAATCGTCGTCGAAGATAACAAAGTCACGTTCTGGCGTTTGCGCATGCCTGAGCCTGAGTTCAATGCCACGAATACCTCGATGTGGGCCATGCCTGAGAACTGGAAGATCGAGCTCCCCGTCGATAGTAGTGGTGGCCCACAGCATGCTGGCATCACCCAAAACTTCACCGATGCAGTACTCAGGGGGACGCCGCTTATTGCGCCCGGCCACGAGGGTATCCATGGTCTGACGTTGGTTAATGCCATGTACATGTCGACGTGGACCGATAATTGGGTCAATGTCCCATTCGACGAGAACCAATTCTTAGCGCTCCTCAACCAGCGCCGTAATGTGCGTGGGGAGGCCTAAGTATGCTCCATAAATACGCCGCCCAACTCTATACGGTGCGCGACGCCCTCGAGAAGGACTACAACGGTGTCCTCAAAGCCCTGCGCGAGCAAGGCTGGCAGGCGGTGCAGGTATCTGGTACCCGCGGTTATACACCCGAGCAGATTGCCGGCTTTTTGCGTGAACATCAGCTCAAAACGGCCGGTATGCATATCTCGATTGCTGAGTTGACCAACGACATGGCGGATGTGATGCGCCAAGCCACACTCTACGGGACGCGTGATATCATCGTGCCCTATCTCGCACGTGAGTATCAAAACGAGCTCGGCTATCAGATGTTTAAGAGCCACATGAATGCCTTGGCTAAACCACTGAACGCCGCTGGATTTCGCTTGAGCTACCACAACCACGACTTCGAGTTTGCCACGACCATCAACGGCGTCTCGGCCCTTGCGTACTTGCTTGAGCCGAGCGCCGACAATGCGATTCTGGCCGAGATTGATGTCTACTGGGTCAAAAAAGGCGGCGCCGATCCGCTGGCATTTATTGCACCATATTCACACCGTATGCCGATTATCCATTTAAAAGATATGGCGGCCGATGGGTCGTTTGGGGCGATTGGCACCGGCAGTATCGACTTCGTGCCGATTCTGCGCTGGGGCGAGGCCAATGGCATTGAATGGTATGCAGTTGAGCAAGACATCTGTCCCGGCGATCCACTCGACGCACTCAACACCAGTCTGACCAATTTGCGCGCCATGACGCCACAGGTGTAGGGCGAAGGAGGATGCATGTCGGACGGAATGAACTATGCGCCCAAAGGCAAACCGCAGCCGGTCGTCAAACCGGGTGAGTTCGTCTTTGCGGCGATTGGTCTCGATCATGGGCATATCTACGGCCAGTGCAACGGACTCGTCGAGGCTGGTGCCACGCTAGCTGCCGTCTATGACCCAGATCCTGCTAAGGTAACCGCATTTGTGGAGCGGTTCCCAGGGACTCGTGTCGCCCGGAGTGAACAAGAAATCTTGCAAGATGCCTCAATTCACTTGGTTGCTGCTGCCGCAGTACCGGCTGACCGGAGTGCGTTGGGTAATCGCGTGATGCAGCACGGCAAAGACTACTTTACCGATAAATGCCCGTTTACCACGCTCGACCAATTGGCTGAGACCAAGCGCGTCGTGGCCCACACAGGGCGTAAATATGCCGTGTATTACAGCGAGCGTTTGCACAACGAAAGCGCCTTGTACGCCGGCGAATTAGTGCATGGCGGTGCTATTGGGCGCGTGCTACAAGTGATTGGGCTTGGGCCGCATCGACTCGGTGCCCCGAACCGTCCGGCGTGGTTCTTTGAGCTGGCGCGGTACGGCGGCATTTTGTGTGATATTGGCAGTCACCAGGTCGAGCAGTTTTTGTTCTATAGCGGTGCGACAGATGGTCATGTGTTGCATAGCAAGGTGGCCAATTATGCGCATCCCGAGTACCCCGAGTTGCAAGACTTCGGCGATGCGACAATTGTCGGCAATAACGGCGCGACGAATTACTTCCGCGTGGACTGGTTTACCCCGAATGGTCTGAGCAACTGGGGCGATGGTCGCACCATCATCATGGGTACGCAGGGGTATATTGAGTTGCGCAAGTACGTCGATGTGACGCGTGGCAAAGGCAATCAGGTCTATTGGGTTGATCAACAGGGTGAGCATCATGCTGACGTGGATGGCCAAATCGGTTATCCGTTCTTTGGCCAGCTGGTGCGTGATTGTCTTGAGCGTACTGAGCATGCAATGACGCAAGCGCATACATTCAAAGCGGCGGAACTGTCATTGCAGGCGCAAGCACAGGCCCAGCATATTTGATGCGTAGATGATAAACAAAAACGGGGTGCGGCAATTGCCGCACCCCGTTTTGATTGATTTAGAACCGGCGTCGTGGACGTGAACGATCGCCGCCGAAGCTCGATGAATCGTCACCGTCGCGGCGTGGCGCCTCGCCATCACGGCGGAAGCCGCCACCTTGCGGACGGTCACCATCACGACGGAAGCC
>JBKCLM010000154.1:0-16458 GCA_046300655.1 Chloroflexota bacterium
GTGGGATCGGTCGTAGGTTATCTCAATGATCGATGTGAGTTAATTGAGAACGACACACGCAAAAAAGTACAATTTGTCGAAGTAGATTCTGACCACGTGGAATGGCATGTCATCGAGTGATGCTATGTGCACAACCCCGCGCCCGTGTCGATGAAGAGCGGGCGCGGGGGTACATATGTGGTTACATCTCATCAATACCCCGCTGATGCGTCACAATCAGCAGGTCTTGAAAGGTGCGCGCACCTGGCTTTTGCGCCCAACTACCGCGTTCGAATGAGATAAGCTCAAGACCTGCAGTGGCCAAGAGTTGCTCCCATTTGCGTCGCGTGAATCCCGCAAAGAAATCTTGGCCCTTGTAGGCTTGATAGTGACCTGGTGCTTTCTCTTTGAATGAGGCACGAATGTCTTTCGCATCCACAAAATCCATGAAGAACTGGTCAATGATAAAGCAGGTGATGTATGCGCACCCGTTTGGACGTAGGGTACGTTTAAATTCGCGTAGATATGCGAGTGCATCCTCTTCGATTAAATGTGTGAAGACTGATATGGCAAAGATGAGATCAAGGTCAGCATCTGGCAAAAACGACAGCGTGAAGTTATTCGATACACCAGACTTGAACTCATCAAAGTAGTAGTTGTTTTGGGCAGGAATATGATGAAAAGTCATCTGTGGGTGATTGAACCGTTGCTGACACAGTTCGATGCCCTCTTGCCAAACATCTGCACCATAATACGCCCCGCCCTCGGCCAGCAATTGAGCAAATGGGTACGCCATGCGCCCACTGCCACAACCCAGGTCAAACACCTTACTTTGTGGGTGCAGTTTAAAGCGATTGTAGAGCTCTGTAAATGTGTGCACCATCACATTTTTGAAGTGTTGTGCCGAGTCGCTGCCAATTTTTTGCATGGCTGGCAATGGTGGTAAATCTACATCGGTTAGTTCGCGACAGTATGTGTTAATTTCGTTGAGCCGAGCCAGTGCTGTAACTTGTTTTTGTCGTTGCGCATCGATGCTTTTAATAAAATTAGATGGCTGGTTGTCGTTATTCGTTGTCATGTATGGCATTCCTTTGGTATATCTTCTTTGCTTGTTGGTGGGACCATTGTATGCTGTGCAAGCACATACGTCAAAAATGAAAAAAAATAATAGTTCGTTCACGTTAAATGAAAATAAGCATTAAAACGTTTTAGTGTTACTATATAAATAATTCGATAAATAGGAGATGAAATCATGGATCCACGTAAACGCCAAGCTGATATTTGGTATGCTGCCGAGGGGCATAAATATCGTCGTCGTGCGCCATCACGCGGGTGTTGTTTGGGGAATGTAGTTGGGGTGATTGTACTGATGTTACTGGTACAGGCATGTGTTGGCTAGTTCGAACTGCTATACCAGAACACTACAACGGCATAAGTGCAGCGGTTATTGCTATCCCAAGTATTGGGCTTGTACTTTTCAATATAGCCGGCAAACGAATGCTGAAACGGTACGTCATCACAGATGTGAACGCGATTGATGCTGGTTTCACCATTGGCATGAATCGGTAGGTATGGCTGACTCGCATAGGCGCTTTCGAACACAGGGAACGGTGGCTCGGCCGCCCAGGCATAGCCGATGTAATCCTCCGAGCCAGTGCCGAACGTTGAAGGAAATCGTTCGCCATCCACAAAGAACTTTTCGTCGCCTTCGCCCCACCACCAGTCGATGTTTTTCTGATCCCATACGCCATTCCACCAACTTGTCGGTGCCACGTTAGGCTCGTGCCACTGATTCGTCACATGCAGGTGCATGCCACAAAAACGCCCTTGCCCAGAGGTGAGTAGCAGTGGCCAGTCGATTTCGCGCCCAGTACCTTCAAGATGAGCGTGCCATCTGTCTGTGTGCCATAGTGCTCGAAAGCGCAATAATGTATCAGCGTCGTTAATTGGCCGGTGACTGATGATGAGTCGCACAGTGGTCTCGACTGCACCCTGATTCGTCAACGTGATGCGCGCCATGCGACCAAACGGCATGAACCAGTGACTGTATCCGTACCCCGTGGTCATACCTAACGGCATAGTGCGGTGGTAGTGTAGACCATGGCTGCCAAAAAAATGTGTCAAAGGTGCAGTGACACTTGCTTGCGTCTCGCCATCCCAGTATATATTGATAAAGAGTTGACGTAACATTTGTTCATTATTGTCCAGAGCTGAATCAAATTGCACATGTATCCCATCAATCGCGCGCATGCCGTTGAGCATAACAGCCTCGACAGTCAGGCCTTCGGGGATTGTGACATGATGATGTGTGACGATGCTGTCAGGGTGTCGCGGGATTTGATGGCCACGGAGTGCAAGTAATCGGTCGGCTTGCGCGAGCATTATCCATTCGGCGCTCGCGAGTTGACCAGTATAACTGTCGACCGTTGTATTACGACCGAACAACGTGTACGTAAAGTGATAGTAGAGACCCCAACCGGGTTGAAAGCGCACTTTGCAGTGGGTATTAAAGGGGATGGGAATAAAGCGATTACGCCCACGCGAGAGAGTCGGCGTTAGTTGTGGGAGATTGAGGATCCCCAGTGGATTAAGGTTGGCTGGATGACGCTCAAAGAAGTCCCGAAAGGGCAGGTCAACTACGGGATCAGATGCATGATCGATAAAAATCTGGATGTGTCCCATGTCGGCAAACGCCGACCAGACGCGCCAAATGACACCAGGGCCGTTGCTTTCAAATACCACGATTGCGCCGTCTTCCTCCCGAATGAAGCCGGTTCCATCGTTGTTGGCATCCCAATCGAGATATTGATTGGTTGCAGCATCATAGCGTGAGCGTCGGTCGTAGCTACTAAAAGTGCCGCCACGTTCATCGGGGAGTGGTGGGGTGGCCAAGCGCTGAACATCGGTAAGGCGTGAAATGAGATCACGGTAGTTGAGATGTGGCATGGTGTGCTCCCTGGATAACGATGTGACTAGCGCTATCGTACCACGCCAGAGTTCAGCGGTACCTCGTGGTACATGACAATTCCATTGAGGGGTCATTGACACGCTATGTACCAGTATCTAGGGGAGATTGAGTCGATACAAATCGGCGTACGGCTGGTCAATTATCAACGTGACCGGCAGGTTTGTTACACTGGCTGGGCCACCAACCAGAAACACCGCCTGATCCGGGTATCTGCGTTGGGCGCGGGCAAGCCACGGGTCGTCACCGGGCTCGACCACATCGACCCACACATCTGGGCGTAGCCCCTCGGCGTAGCGCAGGTACTGGAGCGTCATGCCCTGCTCCCAGTGCGTGATGACGACGGCATCAGGAGGAATCGTCTGATGCACGGCAGTGGCGAATTCGCGGTAGAGCGTCAAGTGCTGTTTCGCCGATACTGGGTAGCGCAAATACCCCCATGCGAGTGTGACCATTAGCAGCCCGATGGTGACATACTGCATACGCCAGATGGGGAGGCGGTTGAAGGCATTAATACGCACAGTAATCCAGTCACATCCCCAGGTGAAATAGAGCGTGAATGGTACGAGCATCGGGATGGTAAAGGCGGGCCAGTCGATGACACCAGGGCCGATTGCCAGAACGTATGCTGTTGTTGGTACCACGACGCCTAATGTGAGTACAAACAGGCGTCGGTGTGTCATCCCCATGGCGAGCGCGCCGATACCGATGAGGCTGAGTCCAATCGGGCCGAACTCAAAGCCCATGCGCCGAATAAGTGCAATGCTCATCTGCATGATTGTGGGTAGACCGGGCATGGCAAATAACTCGCGGCGCACCGCACCACCAGTCATCAGGTCGACGACGTCGCGCCACTGTTGCGGTGCGCCCCAAAAGTAGTGCGTGGGGAGCCCGTAATCGTTCCCGTCAAATGGCCCAAAGCGGGCAAATTGGATGAATGGGTAGGCGAGGGGGATGAGCCCGGCAATCATGGCGAGCAACACCCAATGCCACACTGCGCTTCGAAGCTTTGTATGCCAAACCCATATGCAGACGAGAATTACAACCGGTGCGGCGGTCAACACAAACAAACCATGGTGGAACCCGCCTAATGTGACCAAAAAAACCACCCAGGCCAGATTGCCCGTAGTTGGTGCCACAATCATGCGTTGCAGTGCGATGGCCACGCCGAGGATGAGGAGGATGAGGAGGGTGTAGACCTCGGTGATGGTGGCGGCATTCCAGATGCCTGGAGTGACGCCGAATGCGATTGAGCCGATGGTGGCGAGATGTGGGCGTTGCCCGAGTGCTACCAACCAGTGCCACATCAGGCCGACACTCAAACCGCCAGCAAGTGCGGAGAACGCGGTTACGCGCCAGGCAGGATTACCCAGTGGGAGCCATGTCATCAGATGCGTCAAAACCACGTACAACGGGTAGGTGGTTGGATGTGGTACACCTGCTGTGACAGCGGCAAGTTGAAACTCAGCGGAATCGCCTGCTTGTACGTCAGGGGATGCCGTGAGCATATACAGCATGATAAATCCGATGCAGAGAATGAGTGGTGTCCACAGGCGTTTTAGCATATCGATGAACGTCTCGTTGTTGATGGTAGTTGATTTATTATACGCATGCGGGACTGTGCGGGTAAACTGGTTGTGTATGGCAGCAAAAAAGCATCACATGATGCAATTCAGTGAACATATTCTGCAGTATCATAGGGGCAATCACACAAATACACCGGTGCGCGTCATAGTTGAACAGGAACCAGGCTACATGGCACAGTATTGGCACGGGTTGGGAGCTGGTGTGCGCGGAGTGGTGTTTTTGGTGCTCGGCTTGTTGATTTTTTCGTTGCAAGATATTGCAGTCAAATTCATTGGTGGCCAATACCCCGTACTTGAGATTGTGGTGTTCCGTAGCATGGTCGCGATTCCATTGACGTTGGCGATGTTCCGCATGGAGGGTGGACGTGGTCTGCCCACGACGCAGCAACATCGCCGTGAGTATCTCCGCGGGTTGTTCTACTTCCTCTCCTATACGACACACTTCATGGGATTGGCAGCATTGCCGCTGGCTGATATCGCAGTGATTCGCTTTTCGGGGCCACTCATCATCACCATGTTATCGGTATGGCTACTCAGCGAAAAAGTCGGGTTACCGCGTTGGATTGCGTTAGCTGTCGGTTTTAGTGGCATATTATTGGTGGTGCGACCAGGCGTTGATGCATTTAACTGGGGTTCGGTCTTTACGGTGGCGTCTGTCTTGTTCTATGCACTGGCAGTGATGCTGACGCGCAAATTGCAGAGCACAGACAGTAGTGCAACCATGTCGTACTTTAGTTCACTTGCGTATGTAATGGCTACAATCGTGCTACTCCCGATTGTTTGGTTGATTGGCGATATCCCTGATGCCCATCCAAGTGTGGCGTTTTTGTTGCGCTCGTGGGTCATGCCGTCGCTTCCTGATGCGCTGGTGATGTCGGGACTTGGCATTATTTGGGCAGCCGGTATGTATGTGGCAGCGCGAGCCTATAGCGAGACTGCAGCCTCGGTAATTGCACCGTTTGAGTACATGTCGTTGCCAATAAGTGTGATGTGGGGATTCGCGCTATGGCACGAGTTGCCCACACTCGCCACATGGGCCGGCGCAGCGTTGACGATTGCGAGTGGTCTGTATATTTTGTTGTCTGATCAAAAAGCGCGTAAGCATGAGCGCACTAACTCGCCGCGTACAAGTTGATAGTGCTGTGATGCCCCTGATCTGCCTAAGAATATCGATGGGAGTGCAACGATGAACATGCAAATTACCGTCACTGGTGGTGTAATCGAGGGTGCAATTGATGCACGCACGGGCGTGCGGAGCTTTAAAGGGATTCCGTTTGGTGCGCCACCGGTTGGTGACTTGCGCTGGCGTGCGCCACAACCAGTAGTGCCGTGGACAGGTGTGCGTGCTGCCAAGCAGTTTGGTGCGCGGGCGATGCAGTTGCCTATTTTCGGCGATATGGACTTCCGTGCACCGCATATGAGCGAAGATTGTTTGCACCTCAACGTCTGGGCGCCGGTTGAGACTGGCACGACGCCGTTGCCAGTGTTGGTCTACTTTTATGGCGGTGGTAATGTGGCCGGCGACGGCTCTGAACCGCGATATGACGGGGCGGTGCTGGCGAGTCACGGGATTATTGCGATTACGGTGAATTATCGTCTCAATGTATTTGGTTTTTTTGCACACCCTGAGCTCTCCAAAGAGGCACATGGCGTGTCTGGCAATTACGGCTATCTCGATCAACTTGCCGCCTTGCGGTGGGTACGTGACAACATTGCCGCATTTGGCGGTGATCCTCGGCGGGTGACGATTGCCGGCGAATCGGCCGGATCGATCTCGGTGAGCGCCCAGATGGTATCGCCAATGGCCAAAGGATTGATTGCCGGTGCGATTGGCTCAAGTGGGTCATTGCTCGGTGCCTTGTCGGCGATTCCACTGACCGTAGCGGAGCAATTGGGGATCGAGATTGCTACCGCTGCAGGTGCCCCATCCCTATCTGCATTGCGCGCACTACCGGCAGACCAGCTGTTGGCATTGACTGAGGGGCGCCCTCCACAGCAATTTACCGGGGTGATTGATGGGGCGTTTTTGCCGGAATCACCGATGCACATCGTTGCGAAAGGCCAGCAGGCCCAGGTGCCGTTGTTAGTCGGGTGGAACTCGACCGAGGTGCCACATATGTTTGTCATGCAACAGCATGAGCCGACACTGGCAAACTACCAGATGGTGGTGCGTCAAGGGTTTGGACCGATGGCCGATGAAATTTTGCGCGTGTATCAGGCCAATGATGATGCTGATGTACCGGTGGTGGCGACGGATCTTGCGAGTGATTTATTTATTGGGTATAGCACATGGAAATGGGCGGATATGCATGTCCGCACCGGCAATAATCCGGTATATCGCTATATCTATGCGCATCCACGACCCGCGATGCGCTCTGAGATGGGCGATGCGGTCAGCGGTTTGGCTGGTGGGGTTATTCGCGGCGAAGAGGCAAAATCGCAACCGCGCTTGACCGTGACGGGGGCAGTGCACTCCGCTGACATTGAGTACTTTATGGGGAATCTAGATACCAATCCAGTCTATGCGTGGCAGGATGAGGATAATCAAGTATCTGCGTTGATGCAACAAATCTACCTCAACTTTGTCAAAACTGGCAACCCAAATGGTGTTGGTGTGCCAGCATGGCCGCGGCTTTCTGCTGATTCCAATGCACAGTACATGTGGATTGATACGGTGTCGCATGTGGCTAATGATGTGTATCGTGTGCGTTACGAAGTGCTTGAACGTGTCATCGTTGTGCCTGAGTAGATGAGCTCCTGTGCGGCGATAGTTGTGTATGGGCTGTCGCCGTGTGATGGCGCAAAGGGAGGCGGTGAAATGATGCCAACAACGCGCTCTGGTATGTGGGCACTGCGATTGTGTGTGATGTTTGGGTGTTTGTGGCTAGGTAACTATGCACTTGAGGCGTGGGCACGGATGCCAGTATCAAATATAAACACCAAATTGCTCGTCATGATATCGTATGCATATTTTACGCTTTCTATAGGCGTAATTAGTGGTATTATGGCTGTTGTAGCCAAATTTTGTTATTGTGATACGTCAAAGGTTATCTGGGTGCCGATTGGTGTCGGTATGGTCTTGTGTGGTGCCGTAGTACGCAGTCTGTTGTGGTCTTGATGTTCATGTCTCGGTAGTATGTGAGTCTATTTAACATAACGTAATACATCAATAAATTTGTATGGAGAAGGTGTGCATGACGGCACAAAACTCGCGCAGTGCTCAGCAATTCGATGCGCAACTGAATGAAATCATCAACAAAATAGCTCGTAAACGTCGTAATCAATCTCCTATCCAAGTGTATGTAAGTGCACCTCGATATGGAATTAATTACCAGTCTCCGTATGGTAAACCCGATCAGCCGTTTCATGTGGCAAGTATCGGCAAATCATTTACTGCCGTGTTGATTTTGCGCATGATTGAGCGTGGTATGCTCAAACTAAATCAGCCGATTGCAGAGGTGTTGGACGCCGAGATTCTCAATGGGTTATTTGTGTATCGTGGCGTTGATTATGCTAATCAGGTGACTATAGCGCATCTGCTTAGTCATACTTCGGGTGTCGCTGATTACTTTACGGCGACGATTCAACCAGGGTTTACGTTTTTGGATCATGTGGTGCATCATTCCGAAAAGTTATGGACACCGAGCACACTGCTTGATGTAACACGGCAGTTTCAGCCGGCTATTGCAAAGCCAGGCGAGCGCTTTCATTATGCTGATACTGGATATATTTTGTTGGGTCTGATTGTGCAACAAGTGTCGGAGCATTCGTTCCATAGTCAGTTGCACGACGAAATATTTGAGCCGCTGGGGATGGATCAGAGTTACATGGCGTTTTATAGTCAGCCGAAAGAGCAACCAACGCCGTCGATCTTGCCGATGTATGTGAATGATGTGGATGTGAGTCGCTTTCAGAGCTTGAGCTGTGATTGGGCTGGCGGTGGGATTGTATCGACGCCTATCGACCTCGTGAAGTTTCATCGGGCATTACACGGCGAAAAACTCGTATCGCATGCACTGCTACGCCAGATGAAAAATTGCACTAATAAGTTTCGTAGTGGGATATGGTATGGGACAGGAATGATGGAATATCATTTCGAGGAATTCTTCTTCTTGCTACGTGGCCTGCCGCGGATGCATGGTCATACAGGGATAACTGCCACACACATGGTTGCAGTGCCTAATCAAGATATCCACGTCGTGATTAATCTTGGTGATACGGGACAAATGACAACCAGCGTAAAATTGTTGATTGATATTATGAATTTGTTGAAGTAGGGAGTGAAAAGTGGGGTGTTTGAGTACGCCATAGATCCCCTGGTGAATCTGAGTCGCGTACGGGTCGGTGAGATATCTCGAGTGAAAAGTTAGAAAGTGAGAGGTGAAAAGTGGGGTGTTTGAGTACGCCATAGATCCCCTGATGAATCTGAGTCGCGTACGGGTCGGTGAGATTGCATCGGTGAAAAGTTAGAAAGTGAGAGGTGAAAAGTGGGGTGTTTGAGTACGCCATAGATCCCCTGGTGAATCTGAGTCGCGTACGGGTCGGTGAGATATCTCGAGTGAAAAGTGATAGGTAGCAACGTGAATTTCACCCGCCGAAGGCGTCCCGCGTATCACAAAAGAACCAGTACGGCTGCATGGATCTAGGAATATAATACGAAACCGCGGCGAGCAGGAGAGCCAGCACTTTTCACTTTTCACCCGCCGAAGGCGTCCCGCTTTTCACCGATCAATCCCGCACGGCTCAATACACCTCCGACAACCTCAAATACCACACGCGAGCAATACAACCACTCTTTTCACTTTTCACTCGCCGGAGGCGTCCCGCTTTTCACCGACCAATCCCGCACGGCTCAATACATCTCCGACAACCTCAAATACCACACGCGAGCAATACAAACCCCACTTTTCACCCGCCGAAGCGTCCCACGTATCACTATTGTTTGCCGCAGATTTTTCACTTTCATGTCATAATAGAGCAAGGCTAAGTAGACCAAGAGGAGCAAGGACATGTCCGAGCGTGTATTCGGTGTAGTGAAGTGGTTCAATGACAGCAAGGGATATGGATTCATTGCTCAAGAACAAGGTCCTGATTTGTTTGTGCACTTTCGTTCGATTAACGGCACGGGTCGACGGACGTTGTACGAAGGTCAAAAGGTCTCGTTCGAAGTAACTGAGGGTGAGAAGGGTCCACAAGCTGAGAATGTCACAGTCGAACAAGACTAGTCATATTGGCGCGTAACACATCCAAGGGCATCGACGTCCTGTCGAGTCCTTGGTGTTTTATTTCGTATTGCTGTATGTAATCTGTCCACATAATGGAGGGTACATGCCTCATCCTAAAGCATTTGTGTTTGACCTTGACGGCACTGTTTATCTGGGTGATACTCCTATTCCTGGCGTGCCTGAGGCGATTCAGCGATTGCGTGCCAGTGGTGTGCCGGTGCTTTTTCTTTCGAATAATCCCACTAAGACACCTACTGAATACGTAAAAAAGTTGACTGTCATGGGGATGCCTGTGACAGAGTATGATGTGCTTACCTCGGCCGTGGTCATGGTGGATTGGCTACGACAACAACTGCCTGCGCCGCGGGTATATCCGATTGCTGAGCCGGCGTTAATGACACTCCTTACTGAGGCCGGGATTGCCATGACTGATACGCCGGGGCAGATCGATTATGTCCTGGCCTCGTTTGACCGCACATTTAACTATGCCAAATTACAAATCGCCTTTGATGCTATGCGGGCCGGTGCGGCGTTGATTGCCACGAATCCCGACAAATTCTGTCCTGTCCCCGGTGGTGGTCAACCTGATGCAGCGGCAATTATTGCGGCAATTGAGGCCTCGACGGATACGCGTTTGGCGTTTACTGCTGGTAAACCATCGCATCTGGCTGCACAGGCGGCATCTCAGCGGCTCGGTATTGCCATCGAGCACATCATGATGGTCGGTGATCGCCTCGAAACCGACATCGGTATGGGGCATACTGGGATGCAGACAGGACTCGTGATGACAGGGGCAACCACGCCGGCAATATTGGCTGCTTGGCAGGGGCATCACCCTGATGTCATCGCCGACGATGTAGCTACATTACTTGCACGCATGTCAGTATAATGATTGCAATATCTCGTTGAAATAAAGGTAGATATCATGGACGAGCGCGAGCGGTATAAACAACACGTTGGTGAGTACGCTGCAAACATGGTTGAGTCCGATACGGTGATTGGTCTTGGAACAGGCTCAACAGCGACGTATTTTGTGGCTGCCCTCGGCGCACGCTTGCGCAATGGGTCGCTACGCAACATCATGGGCGTGCCCACATCGGAGCGGACTGCCGCCCAAGCGCGCAGTGAGGGAATTCCACTTACTGACTTGCATACGCATCCGCAACTCGCTGCAGCATTTGATGGTGCCGACGAGATTGATCCGCATCTTGGTCTCATCAAAGGTCTTGGTGGCGCATTATTGCGTGAGAAGATTGTGGCCAGCTCGGCTGCCAAGTTTTATGTGTTCGGTGATAGCTCCAAAATGGTCAATACACTTGGTGTGGTCACGCCAGTTCCGGTTGAGATTGTCGATTTTGCGCGTTCGTTGTGTGTGCGTCATTTACAGGCACTCGGTGCAAAACCGGTGTTGCGTCAGCGTGATGGTGCGCCAGTGATTACGGACGAGGGGCATGTGATTCTTGATGCGTTTTTTGATGGCATTCAAGACCCAGATGCACTCAATCAGGCGATTTTGGCAATTCCTGGTGTAGTTGAGACTGGTCTCTTTTTGCATATGGCCACGGCCGCATTTGTGGCTGGTCCACATGGCGTACAGGTTGTACATCCGGCATGAGTAATCCGCCTGATACCGTCGTAATGCCCAAAACAACATTTCTGGTGGCCGATCAGACTGAACTTGAACGGCCATATCGTGTCATCATCGAGAACGATGATGTGACACCCATGGATTTTGTGGTAATGGTGCTCACGGGTATTTTTGCGCTTGGTATGCAAGAGGCCGTTGATGTGATGCTTGTTGCGCATCATCATGGTGAAGCACTGGTGACGGTACTCCCCTATCAAGAAGCAAGCGATAAAGTGACCCGGGCGCATGAATTGGCCCGCGCGAATAAATACCCATTGCGGTTTTATCTTGAGGTTGATGTGTAGGGCAACTGCGCATACCTGCCGAAGACTGCGCACTGCGTTGTCATGATGACTGACCGACATAATGTTGCGGGTAATGAAATACAAAATTGCTACTACACATAGACCTTGCGAATCGGTTGAGTAAAACATGGAATGACATTGTTGCTGTGTAAATAATATGTATATTAACGATACCTGCTGTGTAACAATTATCGACTATGATGATGTGGGACGAGTTTGTGATCATTGGTGAGAGGAAATATCAGTATGTGTTTACTGATATTCGCACAGGAGGCTGGAATTATGACTGGCACAGTCAAGTGGTTCAACAGTTCCAAGGGGTACGGATTTATTCAGCCTGATGATGAATCTGGAGATGTTTTCGTCCATATCAGTGCGGTAGAACGAGCGGGTGTATCGTCCTTGCCTGAAGGCCAACGTGTATCGTTCGAAGTGGAACGTGACCCACGAAAAGGCAAGACGTCTGCCGTCAATATTCGGCTCTTGTAGCAGTTTTTTCTGGTAAATACTCCTGCGACGATGACCGTCGCAGGAGTATTTTTTGTTTATGGGTGTCATGCAAAAAAGTGCTCAAGCATGGGTTTGATACCACGTAATGCTTGGCCGCGATGGCTTATTGCGTTCTTTTCGGTGGCACTGAGTTGTGCAATCGTACATCCACGTGCAGGCAAAAAGAATATCGGATCGTAGCCAAACCCTCCTTCACCGGCCTCCGCCATGGCGATAACCCCATCACAACGCCCCTCGCTCACGATTTCACGACCATCGGGGAACACCACGGTAATTACACACATAAAATGTGCGGTACGTGGCACATCGCCGCACGCATTGACATTCGCAAGCAACAGGCGTCGGCGACCAGCATCGTCAAGGTCGGGGGTGCCATAGTGTGCCGAGTACACACCAGGTGCGCCATTGAGCGCATCAACGGCGATGCCTGAGTCATCAGCGAGTGTGGGGAGCCCGCTTTTTTGTGCGTAATAAAGAGCTTTTTGGCGTGAATTGGCATGAAATGTGTCGCCATCCTCAGGGGCATCTGCTGCAATGTTGACATCGCGGAGCGATACGAGGGTTAGTTGGGGTAAATCAAGAAGTTGAGCGTATTCACCGAGTTTATGGTTATTGCTTGTGGCGACAAGTAGACGTGACATAATGAATCCTTATGTGTATGCAAAACTGATTCAATACTACTGTGTTTTGGTGATATTTGCATCATAGTGCGCATTTGTCTATTACAATGGAGTGGTAGACAAAGAGAGGATTGAGTGGGTATGAGCACACCTCCATCGCTAATGAAAATTATCCGTGGCGTGATTCGTACGATGCGACCGCACCAATGGATCAAGAACGTATTTATTTTCGGCGCTATGGTCTTTTCGGAAGAGCATTTATGGCGCAATGTATCGGCGATTGGGACGGTGATTGCCGGGTTTTTTATTTTTTGTGCAGCAGCAAGTAGTATCTACCTACTGAATGATGTCGTCGATGTCGAGAAAGACCGCGCCCATCCGCGCAAACGCAATCGCCCCATTGCAGCTGGAATAGTCCCTATCCCGTTAGCATTGGTGATGGCAGTCGTGATGCTGATTGTGGCCGTAGCAGGGGCATGGATTGTCGATGGCGACGCAGACTTTATGGTGATTATCATCACATACCTATTGATTCAGGGTGTGCTCTATTCGTATTTTTTGAAAAATATCGTGATTGTGGACATCTTTACGATTGCTGCTGGATTTGTGTTGCGGGCAATCGCAGGTGCGTTAGTGCTCGATATCGAGATTACTCCATGGTTGTTGCTGTGTATGGGATTGTTGGCTATTTTCTTGGGGCTCGGCAAACGTCGCGCTGAGTTGTCGTTGCTTGAGGATGGTGCCGTCAGTCATCGTAAGATTTTGCAAGAGTATTCAATCCCTATGATTGACCAGATGTTGTCGATTGTGACAGCTTCGACGATTATGGCATACACGCTATTTACGTTCACGTCACGGAACATGCCGACTGAGCCGTATCCCGTCATGTTGTTGACGGTGCCGATAGTGATTTACTCGATATTTCGGTATATCTATCTGATTCATCAACATGGTGCCGGTGGGAGCCCTGAGGAGCTTGTGCTGAAAGATTTGCCATTTGCCTTTTCGATTGTGTTGTGGGGAGCCACCGTGCTCGGATTATTGCTGATGTTCCGACCGTAATTGTGCAGAAAGATTCATCGCGATGACGATCTTTGTGAAATTCGGCGGATCGGTGATCACTGATAAGCGCATTGCCGAATCTGCTGATTTTGATGCTATTCAACGATTGGCAGGAGCAGTTGCTGCGGCTCGCCAAAAAAGCCCTGATTTGCGCCTCGTGTTAAGTCACGGCAGTGGATCGTTTGGGCATGTGGCTGCAGCTAAATACGGTATTCACAAAGGACTTGCGCCAGATGCCGATTGGTTTGGCTTTGCGGCGACATCTGCGGCTGCATTACGGCTCAATCGGTTGGTTGTTGATGCACTAATTACCGCACAAGTACCAGCTATGTCATTCCAGCCGTCAACCACAGTTGAAACTGCTAACGGGCAAGTGGTAGCGTGGCAGACCGACCATATTGACAAAGCACTTGCATACGGTATGGTGCCGGTCGTACATGGGGATGTCAGTTTTGATCGGCACCAAGGGAGCGCTATTGCGTCTACTGAGATGCTGTTGCAGTGGTTGTGTCATGTGCCATCGCTCCAACCACACAAGATTATTTTGGTTGGCGAGTCAGCCGTGTATACATCCGACCCGCACAAAAATCCTGATGCGACGCGTATCCCGCTCATTCATCGTGGCAACATTGATCAGGTGATGGGTGGGGCCAGTGGGTCGTACGGCGTTGACGTCACTGGGGGAATGGCCAGCAAATTGGTATTGATGTGGCGCCTGATTGAGCAAACCCCACAGTTGCAGGTACAGTTTATTGCGCCAGATGCTGCGTTATTCGAACGTGCATTACTTGATGTCTCATGCGATTCTGGCACAATTATGCAGTATTAAAAAGTGCGTTGTCGTGTTGGGCGTGCGTTATGATGTATGGATGATGAAAGCACGACTGAGTGCATTGTATGAACGATACAATTCAGCGGTATATCCAGTTTCTGCGAGCCATTCACGCAATGCCCGCCGCTCACCTCGACTATTATCTGCTGCCATATGGTCGTAATCATCAAACAAAATAAGCGCGCCATCAACAAGTGCTGGCGTCATGAATTGTAATGCCTGTAAAGCGGGTACATAGACGTCTACATCAATGTGTGCGCAAAAAATATGTGAAATACCAAAGTCTGCGGGCGTTTTGTTAGCCAACGAAGTGTTGAATAAACCAGGCACAGCGGTAATACGTGATAGATCCGCTTCGGCATCGTTCATGTTATACCAAAATGATGCTTGGTTTGCATAGAAATCACCATCGGAAAAGTGGCTGTTCTCTTCTGCGAGAGAATCCCCAATACCTGCAAATGAATCAAATGCATAAAAACGATTACACGCACGGTTTAGTGCGTGATAGGCAATCGAAAATGTTCTCCCATCAAATACGCCAAACTCACAGTAACTACTCATGATGTCCGATCCATATTGTCGAACAAGAGTATTTGTATACTGCCCTGCAAGATGAAACATTCCATCAACGGTGATGCCACTATTGTCACGCGGTGGCGCAACTCGCCTCATCTGTCGTCCTGGCAGACACATTATGACCGGGATGTTGCGTTCTTTGGCCCATTTCAGTTGTGTATACGCATGAAGCCCGTAATGTGTATATGATGATACAAGAATGCGTTGAGGTTGGTGAATATCAAATTGCGACTTGGCTTCTGTATCAATACAAGGGATGATCCCTGCTGAAATAGCGATATCACTATACAACGCAAATGTTGCCTCATCCATGACCACGAGCGTTTTTCCTTCTCGTTGAGCATGACGAAGATACTCTTGTTGAAGCCATTTTTGTGTGTGATTGTTAACGGGTGACATATTCTACAGAATGCTCACTTTCAAGAAAATTCATTTAGATGCTAGATCAATTATAGATGTTGTATTAAAAAAGTAAACTTACAAAATAATAACAAATACTCCTCACCTATCACTTCAACGCTAATCACATGAATATCTGGGCACGGGGCAATACCTCCACGTGAGTAGGACGCCTCATACGAGCCCGCTTGCCCCCCACTTATCACCTATCACTTATCACTTTCGCACTTATCACGAGAGAATCTGGGCACGGGGGAATACCTCCACGGGAGTAGGACGCCTCATACGAGCCCGCTTGCCCCCCACTTTTCACTTTTCACTTTCGCACTTATCACTAATCAGAGGAGAATCTGGAGCACGGGGGAATACCTCCACGTGAGTAGGATGCCCCTTGCGAGCCCGCTTGCCCCCCACTTATCACTTATCACTTTCCCACTTATCACTTATCACTTATCACTTATCACTTATCACTTTCCCACTTTTCACTTCCTCCTCAAACCAATTTCGCACATTCCCTCAAATTCCCCTTGACAAGCCCATTCAGAACTGATAATATACACCTCGTTGCGAAAACACGAACTCCTCCGAGCGAGTGGCAACGAACGAGCGAGATGAATAGACAGCCCAATATCAAGGGGCTGATTTTTATCCCCTCTGCACCTTCACAACTGAATCGTGACGATTACAACACACAAACAATAACCCTGTCAGCGTGGGAACGGACGGGTGCCTTCGGGCACAGGTTCTACCACTGAATGAAGAGTTTGATCCT